>JBEEGB010000517.1:0-6719 GCA_041166585.1 Acidimicrobiaceae bacterium | reverse complement strand
ACCGGCGGGAGCGGCGTCGGTCTGCGCGACCATCGTCTGTCCCCCGCACTCGAGCTCGACCGGTTCGGTCGGCGCCCGCACCACGATCACCTCGGTGTCGCACACCGCGCTCTTCAGGCGAGTTCCCGGCTTCAGATCCATGCCGTGACCCTACTTACGGGACCTGTGGTCGCGGCGCAGACCGGGGAAAGCACTCGGCTGCGGCGGCGTGCACCGCTGGCAGCACGCGCTCGGCCAGCGCGCGGTTCGCGACGCCCACCCAGGCCACTGGCGTCGTCGTGTCGAGCGGGACGTCGAGTGGCGCCCCCCACGGATCGACGATCGTGCAGCCCGCCTCGGACAGCAAGAGCGCACAGCAGCAGTCGTACGGGTGGCAGGCGGGCGCACCACTGAGACCGAGCTCCGCGAAGGCCAGCGGTCGCACGTCGCCGAGCAACCGGTCGTGGCCGACGAGCAGCTCGTGGAACTGACCGCCGGTCGAGAGGTACTGATCGTCGAAGATGGACAGGTCGGACGCGACCGGCCCTCCATAGAGCAGCTCGAAGACGCGCTCCTCGAACCGCGCCAGCAGCGGCTTCGCCTGAGGGAGGAAGCGGGCGAAGCTGGCGAAGCCGTGATCGAGCTCGATGGCGGGCGACGGGCGGACGGCGAGCGGGGTGGGCGCGGGGATCCGCGCGGTGACGTCGACGCGCTCGGCCACGATGCCGCCCAGACCCGCGCCCCGCACGACGCTGAAGCGGTCGCTCGCCCACTGCTTCGTCGTGGGGATCTCGGTCATGGCCGCGGCCACCACCGAACCGAGGGAGCCGCCGGCCGGCGCGATGGCGGCGAGCACCCAGGCCGAGCGCTTGTCGTACATGAGGCCGCGGGTGCCGTCGATCGTGTCGACGATGCACGTCCACTGCGGCTCGCCGTTGCCGATCACCACCGGCTGCTCGAGTCCCTCCGACACGACCTCGACCGCCTCTGCGGCAGGCCAGCTCGTCTCGAACCACGGGAGCAGCGCCTCGTCGGTGATGACGTCGATGCCGTAGATCGTGTCGGCCGTCGTGCGTCCCGTCACGACCGAGAGCTCGAGCGGCGCGGCCGCGGCGCGGCCAACCAGCAGAGTGGTCAGCAGGTGGTCCTCGAGCGCACACAACCGCTGCCGCAGGTCATCGGTCATGCCGGCCAGACGTTACCGACCGGGAGGACGGTCGCCGCGGGCCGCCGGCGCCTTAGCCGACGACGCTGGCCTCGTTGCCGCCGGCGCGCTTCACGTCGTACAGGGCCGCATCGGCACGGGCCAGCAGCGCATCAGCGGTCACCCCGGGGCTCGTGAGCGCGATCCCCACCGAGAGGCCGAGCGCCACCTCACGGCCTTCGAGCTCGAACGGCGCGACCACGGACCCGAGCAGGCGATCGGCGACGTTGCGGGCGACGGTCGGGTCAGGGATGTTGCGCAGCAGCAACGTGAACTCGTCGCCGCCGATGCGGGCCAGCTCGTCACCGGCGCGCAGGCACGAGCGCAGCCGCTCGGCCACCTGGACGAGGACCGCGTCGCCGGCGCTGTGGCCGTACGTGTCGTTGATGGCCTTGAACTGGTCGAGATCGCAGAACGCGAGCGCTATGTCGCGCGTGCCGATGGCCAGCGCGTGGGCGAGCCGGTCGCGGAACTCGCGCCGGTTGGTCGCACCCGTCAGTGAGTCGTGGCCGGCGAGATAGCGCAGCCGTTGGTGCTCGGCCGTCCGGACCAGCGCGAGCTGGGCGTACCGGACCGACCGGTCGAGCGCGTGTCGATGCCCGATCAGCGGACCGCCTTCTTCGTCACGCCACACGGACAGGACGGCCGGCGCGAGACCCTCGCTCCTGGGCACGGGGACGGTCCAGCACCCCAGCAGCTCGCCCTCCTTTGCCTCGGCGGCGACGTCGTCGGGCAGATCGCTCAGGGCGTGGTGCTCTGTGGCGGACAGGCGCGCCGCATCCACCCACGGCCCCGCGTCGAGCGGCAGGGACAGCGCCACGCCGTAGCCGGCAGCCCCCGCGAACGCCTCGCCGTCGAACCCGTAGAGCACGATCGCACCCTCGGCCTCGAGGAGCTCGGCGATCGAGCGGGCCAGGTTGACCAGCACGTCGTCGAGCGGCTCGTCCTCCAGCAGCGCGGCCATGAACTCGTCGAAGTGCTGCTGTGCGTCCCAGACCTGCAGCCGCAGCACGATGCTGTCGTTGCCCGCGACGGCGAGCAGCATCGCTCCGACCTGCACCCACGAGGTCTGCTCGTCGGGCCGGCGCAGGCCGAACACCATCGGGACGCCGGCTCCGCTGCGGTTGACGCGGGTGAGCTCGTCGATCGCCTGGATCGCCAGCTCCAGCTGGTCGGGCGGGAGGTACTCGGCGATGTTGCGACCGACCAGCTGGTCGGCCCGCCATCCCATCGCCCCTTCGACGGACCCGCTGGCGTAGGTGATCGACCCGTCGGGTTGGATCACCACGAACGGATGAGCCGTCGAGTCGACGATCATGCGGAACACGTCGTCCGGCAGCTCGCCCGCGCCCGTGGGCAAGGACGGCTCGGGAGGGTCGGGAGTCGTCACGGCAGCTCCGCGTACACGGCCCTCATGCCACGGGCACCGGTGCCCCGTTGCGGAGCACCGCGAACTGGCGGTCCGGGTCATCGCACGACGCGGTGCCGGTGGGCGCACCCCCGTTGACCCAGTCGCCGCTCACCGCCTGCATCCCGGCAGGGCCGTACTGCACGATGTACGCCTTGCGGGGCGCGTCGGTGGTGTTGGGGCCGGTGAGGTGAGGGGTGAGCGAGGAGAACACCACCGCTCCGCCCGCCGGCACCTCGGCGGGCACGGCGCCGGGTGCGTCGGTCAGGCACTCCCAGCCGATCGGGTCGATCCAACGGTGCAGCAACGTCCCGGCCCGGTGCACGCCGGGGAGGATCCACGGGCATCCGTTGTCGACCGTCGCGTCGGTGAGCGCGACCCAGCAGGTGAGGTAGTGCTGCGGTTGGACGAACGTGTACCCGGTGTCCTGGTGCCACGGGAAGCGCCGCGGCTTCTCGGGCTTCTTGTACACCGCCTGATCCCAGTAGAGGTTGACGTCAGGCCCCAACAGGTCGGCGGTCAGCCCGACGAGCACGGGGTGCCGTGCAAAGGCGCGCGCCGCGGGAGACCGGAGCACCGCGTGGACGGTGAAGGTGATCGCGCCGGCCTCGGCGATGTCGAAGCGCTCGCCGTCTTGAGCGGTGAGGAACCGCTCGACCTTCACCTCCAGGGCGTCGAGCTCGCCGACGAGCGCATCGAGGGTCACGGCGTCGACGACGTTCGGCAGCACGACGAAGCCGTCGCGGTCGAACGCCGCCTTCTGCTCGGGCGACAGCGTGGTGGGTGCGTGAGACGGAAGCGCCCAGGTGAACCCGTCGCTCCACGGGTGCCGGTTGGCGCCATCGGGAAGGGCAGGAGCCATCGCCATACCGTGGCGAACCTAGCCTCAGGCCATGACCGACGGAGGAAACGACCAGCCCTTCTCCGACCTTCGGGTCTCGGCAGACGGGGCGATCGGTGAGCTCGTGCTCAACCGTCCCGAGCGACTGAACGCGTTGACGTACACGACCCTGCGCGAGCTGGCAGCCGCGGCCCGCTGGTTCGATCAGCAACCGGACGTCAAGGTCGTCGTGGTGCGCGGAGAAGGTCGCATGTTCTGCGCGGGGTTCGACACCAGCGCCTTCGGCTCAGGCGGCGCCGGCGAGGTCCCGGGCGCAGCAGGGTCGCCGCGGGCGAACGCCGATCTCGGACGAGCCATGGCCGATGCCATCGGCGCGATGCGCGCCGTCACCATCGCCCAAGTGCACGGACGAGCCGTCGGCGGTGGCGTCGTGCTGATGGTGGCGTGCGACCTCCGGGTCGTCGCCGAGGACGTGGTGATCTCGCTCCCGGAGATGGATCTCGGGATCCCGCTCACGTGGGGTGCGGTGCCGCGGCTCGTCCGCGAGATCGGGCCGTCGGCCACGAAGGACCTGGTGATGACGTGCCGGCCCGTCGGCAGCGAGGAAGCGCTGCGTCTCGCCCTGGTCAACGCGACCGCTCCTCCCGACGGACTCGCCGCAGCGGTCACGGCGATGGCGTCCAGCGTGGCCCGCAAGTCGCGCCTCACGCTGGAGCAGACGAAGCGCCAGATAGACGCCGTGGCCGAGCAGGTCGCCAGCACAGCTTCGGCGTTCAGCGATGCAGATCTGCTGGCGACCGCGATCGCTGATCCCGAGTCACGAGCCGTGGGCCGAGACTTCGTGGCTGAGCGCGCCCGGCGACGCCGCTGAGCAGGTGAGCCGCTGGGCTACACGGGCTCGACGACCGCTCGTCCCCGCAGGTCGCCACGGTCGAGGCGCTTGTAGGCCTCGGCGACGCGGTCCAACGGGAAGCGATCGACGTCGCTGCGGACGCGCCCGTCCTCAGCCAGCGCCATCACCTCGTGCGCGTCGGCGATCGTCGAACCCTGGAAGGTGAAGACATCCGCGTCCTTGGCGAGCCCACCGAACCACGGCTTGGGATAGCGCCCGCCGCCGGCGCCGACGAGCCCGAAGGCGCCGTAGCTGCGCACCGCTCCCATGCCGGCCGCGATCGTGTCGTCGTTGCCCACGAAGTCGAGGACGGCGTGGGCGCCCTCGCCACCCGTCAGCTCGCGCAGCGCAGCCGAGGTCGCGCCCTCGTCGTCCACGCCGGCGAGCACCTCGTGCGCGCCGAGCTCCTTCGCGTAGTCGAGGCGCGCCGGGTTGGCGTCGACGGCCACCACCCTCGCGGGGCTGAGCGCCAGCAGCAGCTGCACGGCAAAGCCGCCCAGCCCGCCCGCGCCGATCACCACCGCCGTCGAGCCGGGCACGAGCCTCGGCAGCACGCGCTTCACGCCGTGGTACGACGTCGCGCCCGCGTCGGTGAGCGGTCCCGCCACGACGGGGTCGAGGCCCCTGAGCCTGATGACGTCGCGGCCCTCGGCCACCACGTACGCCGCGAGCCCGCCGTCGCGGCCGTAGCCGCGGCCGGCGAGGCCGTTGGGGCAGGCGCTGTCCTGACCGCGGACGCAGAAGGAGCACGCCCCGCAGGAGTGAGGCGAGATGAGCGCGACCGGATCGCCGGGAGCGAGGCCGATGACGCCCTCCCCCACCTCATCGATCCAGCCGCCGACCTCGTGCCCGAGCGTGAACGGCATCTGCCACCCGAGTGCCTCGCCGAACACTGCCGGGATCTGTGCCATGGCGAGGTCGGAGTGGCAGAGCCCGTTGCCGGCGACCTTCACCAGCACCTGGCTCGGGCCGGGCACCGGGACCGCCACCTCCACAAGCTCCGCAGGCCGCTCCCAGTCGAGCAGTCGATAGGCGGTCATCGAACGGGTCACCCGGCCATGTTGGCATCCCGGCTGTGACTGACACGCGCGTCAGGTTTGCGCGTACGATGCCGCCTCGTGCGAGACGTCATGGATGGTGTGCGGGTGCTGGAGGTCGCGGCGTGGACGTTCGTCCCTGCCGCCGGGGCCGTGCTGGCGGATTGGGGGGCCGACGTCATCAAGGTCGAGCACCCCGTTTCCGGCGATCCCCAACGTGGGCTCATCAGCTCTGGTCTCATCCCTGGCGGGCCCGGAGCGGTGAACTACATCATCGAGCAGCCGAACCGGGGCAAGCGCTCGATCGCGATCGACATCTCCACCGACGACGGCCTCGCGCTGCTCTACCGGCTGGTCGAGACGAGCGACGTCTTCCTCACGCACTTCCTGCCGCAGGTGCGCCAGAAGCTGAAGATCGACGTCGAGCACATCCGTGCCGTCAACCCGAACATCATCTACGCCCGCGGCAGCGGACAGGGCCCCAAGGGGCCCGATGCTGAGAAGGGCGGCTACGACGGGGCGTCGTACTGGGCGCGCGGCGGCATCGCCAACGCGCTCACGCCCAGCGACGCCGAGTGGCCCATCGGACCGCGTCCTGCGTTCGGTGACCTGCCGGGTGGCATGACGATCGCCGGCGCGATCGCCGCCGCGCTCTTCGCGAGGGAGCGGACCGGAGAGGCACCGTTGGTGGACGTCTCGCTGCTCGGCTTCGCGATGTGGACGCTGTCGCCGGACATCGTCGCGTCGAAGCTCTACGGCGGCGACCCGTTGCCGAAGTTCGATCGCAAGCGGGCGCCGAACCCGCTCGTCGGCAACTACCGCACCAAGGACGACCGCTTCTTGATGCTGATGATGTTGCAGGCCGACAAGTTCTGGGACGAGTTCTGCGAGCACATCGGCAAGCCAGAGCTCGCCACCGACCCGCGCTTCGCCGACGGCCTGTCGCGCTATGAGAACCGCGGCGAGCTCGTGCAGATCATCGACGAGACGTTGGCCAGCCGGACCTTGGACGAGTGGCGCGAGGCGTTCGCCGACATGAAGGGCGTGTGGGCGCCCGTGCAGACCGCGCTCGAGCTGCACGACGATCCGCAGACCGTTGCCAACGGCTACGTCGTGCAGGTCGACCGGGAGGACGGCGTGTCGTTCCCGCTCGTGGCCAACCCCGTCCAGTTCGACGAGCAGCAGGTGACGTTGACCGCAGCCCCCGAGCACGGCCAGCACACCGAGGAGATCCTCCTCGAGCTGGGCTACTCGTGGGACGACATCATCGCCCACAAGGAATCCGGCGCCATCCTGTAGCCCCCCTCCGGGCGAACTTCGGAGCGAACGTTGCGCAATCCGCAACGTTCGCATCCAAC
>JBEEGB010000516.1:0-14772 GCA_041166585.1 Acidimicrobiaceae bacterium | reverse complement strand
GACGAGCCGCCGGAGGTGCTCGCGCACCTCGACCTGCCCACGCCGTTCGCCCCGAACAGCCACGGGTTCCAGCAGCAGGTGGCCCGCAAGCTGAAGCACGCACGGTTGCACGCACCCGAACGGCGCGGCATCGACGACGGCGATGCTCGCAGGACGCTGGCCGCGGCGCAAGCCAGGGCGGCGGCGCACCCGGTGGCATCGTGCCCCGACCGCGATGCCCACCTGCGCGCCGGTGCGCAGGCCGCTCGTGCCCGCACCGAGGTCGCGGACCTGCAGCGCTCGGTGAAGGGCCACTCCGAATCGCTCGCCCGGCGCTTCGACCGCGTGCTGCGCGTGCTCGAGGCATGGGGTTACCTCGACGGCTGGGCGCTGACGCCCAAGGGCAAACGGCTCGGCCGGCTCTACCACGAGTGCGATCTGCTCATCGCCGAGGCGCTCCACACCGGCGTGTTCGACGGGCTCGACCCCGCCGCACTCGCCGGGCTGTGCTCGGTGTTCAGCTACGAGCACCGCAGCCCCGCACCGCCGCGGCCGCCGTGGTTCCCGAGCGCAACGGCACGGGCGCGCTACGCAGAGATCGAGCAGCTCTCGCGTGAGCTGAACGCAGACGAGCTCGAGGCGGGCCTTCCGCTCACCCGTCATCCCGACCCCGGCTTCGTCGCCCTCGCGCACGCGTGGGCGGCGGGGGAGGACCTCGACGACGTGCTCGAGGACGCGGACGTGTCGGGCGGTGACTTCGTCCGCAACGTGAAGCAGCTCATCGACCTGCTCCGCCAGCTCGCGGAGGCGTCGCCGGAGCGGTCGACCACCGAGGCTGCGCACGTGGCGGCCGACCTGCTGTTCCGTGGCGTGATCGCGGCCTCGTCGGTCGTGGGGGGCTCGCCCGGTGACGATCAGGAAGGGTGAGGCGTGGGGCCACCGGGGCCCGCTGCCGCCCGACACGGTCCTGGTCAGCACCGACGCCGAGGCGCGCGCGGTGGTGGAGCGGGCGCGGCGGGCGGGTGAGCCGGTGCCCGCCCTCGGTCTGCTCGGCGGGGATCTGTGCCGCACGCTGGGTGGCACGGGCGACGAGGTTCGTCTGCGGTCCGGCGAGGCTGCTCTCTTGCCGGTGGACCTCGGGTCCGCGCTGATCGACGGACGCCTGCACTGGTTCGTCGCCCACCTCGTGGCCCGGAAGGGCTGGTGGCGCAGCCGCATCTACGCGGCGATGAACGCGCAGTACCTGGGTCGGTGGGACGTCGCACCGCGCAGCCACCCCAACGACGGCATGCTCGACACGTACGACGTGACGATGGCGATGGGAGAGCGCTTGAAGGCCCGGTCCCGTCTCGCCGCGGGTGCCCACCTCCCCCACGCGGGCATCAAGGAGCGGCGCGTGAGCGCAGCGCAGGTCGACGTCTCCGGCCTCGACGTCTGGCTCGACGGCCAGCCCCTCGGTCCCGCCCGCTCGCTGTCGATCCGCGTCGAGCCAGACGCCCTGCTGTGCTGTGTCTGATGCGGACCTAGTCTCCAAGCCATGGCTGTTGACCTGGACTCGGTGAAGGAGCGGCTGGCAGGGGAGGTCGACCGGCTCGGTGACGTGCTCGTCGATGCCTCGCACGAGATCCACGCCCACCCCGAGCTCGGGTTCGAGGAGCGCTTCGCCCACGACCTGCTCACGGGCATCCTCGAGGCCGAGGGCCTCGACGTCGAGCGGGGCGCCTACGGCCTCGACACCGCCTTCGTCGCCCGCGCCGGCTCGGAGGGACCGACCATCGCCGTGCTCTGCGAGTACGACGCGCTGCCGGGCATCGGCCACGCCTGCGGGCACAACATCATCGGCACCGCCGGTCTCGGTGCCGGCCTGGCGGCGGCCGCGCTTGCCGACGAGCTCGGAGGCCGGGTCGTCATCATGGGCACGCCCGCCGAGGAGGGTGGAGGGGGGAAGGTCCTGATGGCGGACCAGGGCGCGCTCGACGGCGTCGACGCCGCGCTGATGGTCCACCCGGCCGGCGGTGACCTGATCCGCATGGACGCGATCGCCATCCAGCAGGTGTGGGTCGAGTACCACGGCCAAGCCGCGCACGCCGCGGCGTTCCCCTGGAAGGGCACCAACGCCCTCGACGCGGCGGTGCTCGGCTACATGAACGTGGCTGCGCTCCGCCAGCACATCAAACCGACCGAGCGGGTGCACGGGATCTTCACCGAAGCCGGCGACAAGCCGAACATCGTCCCCGACCACACCGCGGCGCAGTGGTACGTGCGCTCGCCGACCCTGCGCAGCCTCGAGCCGCTCAAGGCGCGGGTGTTCGCGTGCCTCGAGGCGGGCGCCTCGGCCAGCGGGTGCACGATGAGCCACGAGTGGAAGCACCCCGCCTACGCGGACATGGTGGACAACCGTCCGATGGTCGAGCTCTACCGAGCCAACGCCGAGCGAACGGGCCGGACGCTCATCGACCCAAGGGCGAACGGCTTTGCCGTGGTCGGCTCGACCGACATGGGCAACATCTCGTACCTCGTGCCCTCGATCCACCCGATGATCAAGGTCGCGCCGGCGCACGTGTCGATCCACTCGCCCGAATTCACCAAGTACGCGGCATCCGGGGACGGTGACCTCGCGGTGCTCGACGGGGCCAAGGCCATGGCGATGACGGTGGCCGACCTGTGGCTGCAATCCGGTCTGCTCGACGCGGTGCGCGCCGACTTCGCCGAACGCGTGGGCGCCGCGACCAAAGCGGCGAGCGAAAAGCCCTAGTTCTCTGGCGGTTCGAGCGGTCCACCGATCCCGCACCGGTGCGCGCCTACAGTCAGCGGCCGTGTGGCGAGTGAGGGTCCAGGGCGCTTGACCGTCTACGTCGCGGAAGAATTCACAGCGGACGAGGGCGACGTCCTTCGCCGCTACTTCACGAACCTCGACGGCCCCGTCTTCGCCCTCGTGAACCTCCCCGAGGTGGTCAAGGGCGCCCTCTTCGCCCGGTACAGCCGCTCGGCCAAGAGCCTCCGGCGCCTGTTCCTCGACGAGTTCGTCGGCGATCTCGACATCAGCGGTGACCAGACCATCGACGCCACGGTCGGCCTCCGCCGGGCCGAAGAGCTCTACGACCGGGTGTTCTTCGAGTACGGCGACGACTCGGTCGCGCAGCTCGGCGGCGTGCACCTCGCCTGCGAGCAGGCTTCGAACCTGCTCACCAAGGTGCTCGAGTGGGGCCGGCTCATGAGCTACCTCGAGCAGTCGACCCGCTACATCGCCTACGACACCCGCATCGGCGGCCGGTACCGCTTCTACCGGGACCCCGAGGTGCTCGGCTCGCCACTCGGCACCCGCTACGTCGGCGACATGGATCGCCTCTTCGACTCCTACGCCGAGCTCGTCCCTCAGCTCGCGGACTTCTTCCGGGAGCGGTTCCCGAAGGACCCCGACGACACCGACTTCGTGTACCGCCAAGCGATCCGGGCAAAGGCCTTCGACTCGCTGCGCGGCATCTTGCCGGCAGCCTCGCTGTCGAACGTCGGCATCTACGGCACCGGGCAGGGATACGAGCAGCTGCTCCTCCGCATGCGCGCCCACCCGTTGCCCGAAGCGCGGGCCTACGCCGACCTCATGCTCACCGAGCTGCGCAAGGTGATCCCGTCGTTCCTCAAGCGGGTCGACCTCGACGATCGCGGCGTCGCGTGGAGCACCTACCTCGCCACGGCGCGGACGAACATGGACGAGATCGCGTCGCGGCTCTTCGACGGCGCCGACGCCGAGCCGGCACCACTGGTGCAGCTCGTCGACTTCGACCCCGACGCCGAGGTGAAGCTGGTCGCGTCGATGCTCTACCCGTACACGTACCTGCCGGAGGTGCAGCTCGAAGCGCGGGTGAGGGCGATGAGCGTGGACGAACGGCTCGAGGTGGTCCGGTCCTACGTGGGGGACCGCTCGAACCGGCGCCACAAGCCAGGGCGCGCGCTCGAGCGGCCCACGTACCGCTTCGACGTGCTGGCCGACTACGGCGCGTTCCGCGACCTGCAGCGGCACCGCATGCTGACCGTCGAGTGGCAGGCGCTGTCGCCTCGTCACGGCTACACCCGGCCGGAAGCCGTCGACCTCGCCGGGCACACAGCGGCCTTCGACGCGGCGATGGAGCGCTCGGCCGGACTCCACGACGCCCTCGCCGAGCGGTTTCCGGTGCAGGCGTCGTACGCCGTCTCGCTCGCGTACAAGGTGCGCTTCTCGCTGCACCTCAACGCACGCGAGGCGATGCACCTCATCGAGCTGCGCTCGACGCCGCAGGGGCACCCGGCCTACCGGGTGGTCGCCCAGGAGATGCACCGCCTCATCGCGGAGCAGGCCGGGCACCACGCGGTGGCGGAGATGATGCGCTTCGTCGACCACTCGCCGGAGCCGTCGCTCGAGCGCCTTGCGGCCGAGCGGCGGGCCGAAGCGCGACGCCAGGGCTTGCGCTAAGGACGACACGTGGAGGCCAGCACGCCGCTCGAGCAGCTCGGGGTGCTGGCCCACCAACAGGTGGAGCTCGCGCCGGGGCTGGTGCACCACGAGCTGTTCACGATGGGAGGCCTGCTGACCGTCCTGTGGCACGGCGAGCCGAGCGCTCCCGGTGTGGTCGTGGCCGTCGGGGGAGCGATGGGCGGCCTCCTCGGGCCGGCTGGCGGCCTCTACCACGAGCTGGGCGGCGCGCTCGCCGAGCAGGGGATCCAGACGCTGCGGGTGGCCTACCGCCAGCCCAACGACCTGGCCCGCTGCGTGCACGACGTGGCGGCGGTGACCGAGCTCGCCTGCCGGAACGGCGGTAGGCGGGCGGTGGTGCTCGGGCACTCGTTCGGTGGCGCCGTTGCCGTCCAGACCGGGATCGCCCTCCACGAGGTCGTCTGCGGAGTCGTCACGTTCGCCACGCAGTCGGCGGGATGTGAGACCGCCGACCGGTTGGCGCCGGAGCTGCCGTTCCTGCTCTTCCACGGCGACCGGGACGAGCTGCTGCCCGCCGACTGCTCGTTCATCGTGCGGGAGATCGCCGGCCACGGAGACGTGGTGGTCCTGCCGGGCGCCGGGCACCTCATGGCCGACGAGGGCCCCGCCCTGCTCACCCGCCTCCTCGAGTGGATCCCCGCCACCCTCGAGGGGTGATCGAGCAGGGATCCACCTGTTGCTGATGTTGAGGAAGTAAGAACTTGTGGTTGATGTTGTTGCTGTGATGTCCTAACTTGGCAGGACCTGCGGGCGGAGCCGTCAGGGAGGTTCCGCCATCCGCGTCCCATCCAGTGCCAGCGCTCGCCACGCCACCCGCACCGTCGCGCTCGCCGCGTTGGTCGGTGCTGTCGCGCTCGCCGGCCTGGCGGGGACCGGGCGCCACTCCGTGCGCCCGGGCGACACCCTCTCCGCCATCGCCGGCCGCTACCGCACGACCATGGCCGCGATCGCCGCGGCGAACGGGCTCAAGGACCCGAACCGGATCTTCGCGGGCTCCACCCTCATGATCCCCGACGGATCCGACGCGCCGAGCGGATCTTCGACAGCTCCCTCGACGACGACCTACGTCGTGCGCGCCGGCGACACGCTCGCCTCCATCGCCCGCCGGTTCGGCACGACGGCGGCCGTGCTCCAGTCCACGAACGGCATCAAGAACCCGAACATCGTGGTGATCGGGCAGACCCTGAACATCCCCGCACACGGACCGGCCGCGAGCGGCGCGGTCCTCGAGAAGGTGCGGGCCGGCGACACGCTCAAGTCGGTGGCGGCGCGCACCGGCGTGCCGGCCGAGCTGATCGCCGCCGCGAACGGGCTGAACCCGCCGTACTCCCTCTACACCGGTGGCCAGCTCTACCTCGGGATGCGCAACTCCGTCCCGACCGCACCGCTCGCCGCCTGCCCGGCGCCCGGCGGGCGGTTCATGAACGACTGGGGGTTCCCACGCGCGGACACCGGCTTCCACGAGGGCAACGACCTCATGGGCAAGCGCCGTGCGCCGCTGCTGGCCGTCGCGAACGGGACGGCCACCCAGAAGGTCGGCCCGGTCGGCGGCAACCAGGTGAAGTTCACCGCCGACGACGGCACCGTCTACTGGTACTCGCACCTCGACTCGTTCGGGAAGTCAGGCCGGGTGCGCGCCGGCACGGTCATCGGCGCGATGGGCGACAGCGGCGACGCCAAGGGCGGCCCGGTGCACCTGCACTTCGAGGTGCACCCTGGCGGCGGCGCCGCCATGAACCCGTACCCGTTGCTCGTCGCCGCGTGCCGGTGAGGCGCGCGCGAGGCGGTGTCTCGATCGCTGTGGCCGCGGCCGCGATCGCCACGCTGGCGGGCGCGGGCATGGCCGGCACCGGCCCGCGGCAGGTGCGGGTGCGCGCCGGCGACACGCTGTCGCGCGTTGCCGCCCGGGAGCACGTGACGGTCGCGGCGCTGGCCTCTGCGAACGGCATCGCCAACGTGAACCACGTCGAGGCCGGCCGGTTGCTGACGGTGCCGGGCGGGGGAGGATCCGACACCAGCGCCCCCGCGTCGACCGGGTACACCGTGAAGGTCGGCGACACCCTCGCCTCGATCGCAGCACGGCACGGCACCACGGTCTCCGCCATCGTGAAGGCGAACAGCATCAAGAACCCCAACGTCGTCGTGATCGGTAGGAACCTGTCGATCCCCGCGGGTGGGTCCGGTTCGTCGGGCGGCGGCGGAGCGGGGCTGCCGGCCAAGCTCGTCTCCCACCCTGAGCGCCTCGCCCTCCAGCCGGTGTTCGATCGGTGGGCCGGCCGCAACGGCGTCCCCTCCGACCTGCTCAAGGCACTGTGCTGGATCGAGTCGGGCTGGCAGGCGGGCGTGGTGTCGCGGACCGGGGCGGTCGGCGTCGGCCAGCTCATGCCCGCGGCCGTGACCCACATGCGCAACGTCATCGGCCTGCCGACGCTCAACCCGCGGGTACCGGAGGACAACATCCGGATGTCGGCGAGCCTCATGCGCGTCCTGCTCCAGCAGAGCGGTGGGGACGTGGCCACAGCGGTCGCCTTCTACTACCAGGGACCGACATCGGTTCGGACCACCGGGCTCCTCCCGGAGACCAAGGCCTACGTGGCCGCGGTGCTCGCCTTCCGTCCCCGATTCCGCTAGCCAGAGGGCCCGACCCGCGGGTCTGTTATGGGCCGAAATGCCCACGTGTCGCCCGTCACCCCGGCGGGGTGCAATGCTGGGTCCCCACCATGGGAAGGGGGCCACGCTGGACGCGATCATCTCCCTGAGGGGTGTGACGAAGTCATTCGGCTCGCACACCGTCCTCCAGGACATCACCTTCGACCTCCCGAAGGGAAAGATCAGCGCCATCATGGGCCCGTCGGGCACGGGGAAGTCCGTCCTGCTGAAGAACATCATCGGGCTGCTGCGGCCCGACGCAGGCGAGATCTGGGTCGACGGCGAAGAGACCGTGCGGATGGGCGAGAAGGACCTCTACCGCGTGCGGCGCAAGTTCGGCGTCCTCTTCCAGGACGGGGCCCTGTTCGGCTCCATGAACATGTACGACAACACCGCGTTCCCCCTCCGCGAGCACACCAACAAGTCCGAGAAGGAGATCCGCACCATCGCCCTCTCGAAGCTCGAGATGGTGGGCATGCTCGACCACCTGAAGAAGTTCCCGGGTGAGGTGTCGGGCGGGATGCGCAAGCGCGCCGGGTTGGCCCGGGCGCTGGTCATGGACCCCGAGATCGTGCTGTTCGACGAGCCCGACTCCGGTCTCGACCCGGTCCGCGTGTCCTACCTCGACGAGCTCACGAGGAAGATCCAGGAAGAGGTGGGGGCGACCTTCTTCATCATCACCCACAACATCCCGTCGGTGATGCGCATCGCCGACTACATCGGCGTGCTCTTCCGCTCGGGCTTGGTGAAGTTCGCGGCGAAGGAGGAGATGGTGACGAGCGACGACGAGATCATCCGCCAGTTCCTCGCCGGCCGGGCCAAGGGCCCCATCGGCATGGACGAGCTGGCCACGGAGCAGAGCGACATCGAGCGCGAGCTGGTGGATCGCGAGCAGAAGCGCCTCGACGCAGAGGGCATCACCGGCGACGAAATCATGACGGTGTAAGCGTGCTCGGCAAGGTGCAGTTCATGGTCCGCGAGACCGGGAACCTGTTCGCCATCTCGCTCGAGGGCGTGCGGCGGACGTGGGACCTGAAGCACTGGTGGAAGGAGTACCTCCGCCAGTGCTGGTTCATCGCCAAGGTGTGCAGCCTCCCGGCCGTGCTCATCTCGATCCCCTTCGGCGCCGTGATCGCGCTGCACGTCGGCACCTTCTCCCGTCAGCTCGGCGCCGAGTCCACCACCGGCGCGGCGATGGTGCTGGCCATCGTCCGGGAGGCCTCGCCGGTGGCAACGGCGTTGCTCATCGCCGGTGCCGGGGGCTCGGCCATGACCGCGGATCTCGGTTCACGCAAGATCCGTGACGAGATCGCGGCGATGGAGGTCATGGCCGTCAACCCGGTGCACCGTCTCGTCACCCCCCGGCTGTGGGCCGCGGCGACGGTCGCGACGTTCCTCGTCTCGCTGGTGAGCACGGCGGGAATCGCTGGCGGCTACTTCTTCAACGTCGTGATCCAGGGCGTCACCCCCGGCGCCTACTTCCAGGGCTTCACCTCACTCGTGCAGCTCCCCGACCTCTACTCCTCCCTGGTGAAGGCCTTCGTGTTCGGCTTCATCGCCGCCATGGTCGCCTGCTACAAGGGCCTCTACGCGAACGGGGGCCCGAAGGGCGTCGGCGACGCGGTCAACCAAGCCGTGGTCATCACGTTCATCCTGATCTTCTTCGCCAACTTCGTCATGACGTCCCTCTACTTCGCCCTCGTGCCCCAGAAGTTCTGATGACGGCCGTCTCCTCCGCGGCGCGGGTTCCGAAGAAGATCGTCAACGGGCTCGGCAACGGGCTGGAGGAGATCGGTCACCAGCTCAGCTTCCACGCCAGCGTGCTGGGCGAGGTGCTCTTCAACTGGAAGATCAAGTGGAAGTACCGCAGCGTCGTGTTCAACCTCGTCTCCGACATCACCATCGGAGCCGGTGCCCTGATCGTCGGCGGGGGCATGGTCTTCGTCATCTTCTCGATGTCGTTCTTCACCGGCACCGAGGTCGGGTTGCAGGGCTTCAAGGGTCTGCAGCAGATCGGCGCGGAGTCGTTCACCGGCCTCGTGGGCAGCTTCGCCAACACCCGTGAGGTCACGCCCCTCATCGCCGGCGTCGCGTTCGCGGCGCAGGTCGGGGCCGGCTTCACCGCGGAGCTCGGCGCGATGCGCATCTCCGACGAGATCGACGCGCTCGAGGTGATGTCCGTGCCGAGCCGTCCCTACCTCGTGGCCACCCGGGTCACCGCCGCGGTCATCGCGATCATCCCGCTCTACCTCATCTCGCTCTTCGCCAGCTTCTTCGCCACGAAGCTCGTGAGCACGAAGTTCTTCGGGCTCTCGCCGGGGATCTACGACTACTACTTCCGGCTGTACCTGCCGGTGCAGGACGTGATCTACAGCCTCATCAAGGCGGTTGTCTTCGCCATGGTCGTGGCGCTGATCCACTGCTACTACGGCTACCACGCGAGCGGTGGGCCCGCGGGCGTCGGTGTGGCCGTGGGCCGCGCCATCCGGCTCAGCATCGTGGCGGTGGTGCTCCTGAACCTCGTTCTCTCGTTGATCTTCTGGGGTGGCGGCAACACGGTGAGCCTGACCGGATAGATGCTCGAGCTCACCACCCGACGCAAGAACATCATCAGCGGCCTGATCGCTCTCGTCCTGCTCGTCGGCATCGTCGTCGTCGGCGTCTCCCAGGCGTTCGGCGCGTTCGACGGCGGCTACACGCTGCGCGCCAGCTTCGACGCCGCCGGGCAGGGCCTCATCAAGAACTCCGACGTCAAGATCCGTGGCGTCAACATCGGCAAGGTCGAGGGCGTGAAGCTCGTCAACGGCCGGGCCCAGGTGACGATGACGATCAACGACGGCCAGAAGGTGCCGACGTCCACCACCGCCATCGTCCGGGCCAAGACGCTGTTCGGTGAGAAGTTCGTCGACCTCACGCCCGCGCCGAACGATGCCAAGACCGAGGCGACTGGCCCGTTCTACGCGACCGACGGCAAGGCGATGATCCCGCCCGACAAGACCCAGGGTGGCTTCGAGCTCGAGAAGGTGCTCTCCGACGCGTTCCCGATCCTGAAGGCGATCCAGCCGAGCGAGCTGACCACCCTGCTCCACGAGCTCGCGGTCGCGGGGGACGGCCTCGGGCCGACGATCAACCGCCAGCTCGTGAACGGGAAGAAGGTGCTCGACGTCTTCGCCGCGCACGATGCGGACACGCGGAAGTTCCTCGCCGACCTGGCGCGGTTGTCGACGGAGCTCGGCGGCCGCTCCGATGACCTCGTGGCCGCCGCGGTCGACCTGAACACCGCGCTCCCCACCCTCAACAGCCGCAGCGACAAGCTCAACAGCCTGCTCGTGCAGACCAGCCGGCTCTCCGGTGACGTCGCCGACCTGCTGCAGAACAACAAGGCGTTCATCGACAAGTCGTTCAACGGCGGCCAGCAGGTGCTGGACCTGTTGAACGCGAAGCGGACGGAGATCATCCCCCTCGTCATCGGCCTGCGTCAGTACGCCGAGACCCTGGCAGAGTCGATCCGCATCCCGGTGGGCGACGGCAGCGAGATGGCCGCGGTCAAGAGCCTCAACGCCACGCAGGTCTGCGATCTGTTCGGGCTCTTCGACTGCAACGGCCCGGTCGCCGCCACCACCGCCGGCCCGGGGCTGCCACCCGTCGTGCCGTCCCTCGGCGCGACGGGAGCCATCGACCCCTTCAAGCCGATCATCGGTGACGCGCAGCAGCTGCTCGAATTCCTCAAGGGCATCGGACAGCCGTGATCCGCACCGCGATCAAGTTCGGGCTGTTCGTCGTGGTGTGCCTCTTCTTCACGGGGTACCTCGCCTTCACGATCGGCAACCGGACCTTCAGCGACCCGCTCGAGCGCGACAACTACAAGGTTGCCGCCACCTTCGACGACGTCAGCGGGCTCCTGCCCGACGACAACGTGAAGGTCGCCGGTGTCGTCGTCGGGAAGGTCACCGGCATCAAGGTCGTCGACGGCCGCGCTCGTGTCTCGCTGCAGATCAAGAAGCAGTACAAGCTCCCCTCCGACTCGACGGCTTCGATCCGGTGGCGCAACCTCATCGGCCAGCGCTACGTGTACCTCATCCCCGGCAAGGCGCCGACGGTCCTCTCCTCAGGTGACGAGATCACGAAGACCACCAAGGTCATCGACCTGGGTGAGCTGTTCAACCGGCTCGGACCGATCGTCGCGACGATCGATCCGAAGCAGGTGAACGACTTCCTCGACACCGTCAGCCAAGCCCTCGACGGCAACACCGACAAGGTCGGCAAGTCCATCGACGACCTCGCGGTGCTGGCGAAGTCGTTGTCCGCGCGCGACGCGACGATCGGCCGGCTCGTCGAGAACCTCAACACGGTGGCGGGCACGCTCGCCAACCGGGACCAGCAGATCCGGGTGATGCTCGACAACCTCGTGCTGATCTCCCAGACGTTCAGCGACAACACCCAGGTGCTCGACACCGCGCTGCAGCAGTTCGGCAGCTTCTCGGCCGACCTCAACGGCATCCTCACCAACAACGCCACCCAGATCGATCGCATCATCACCGACGTGCACGCCATCTCCGTCGACGTGGTCGCGCCGAAGCTGGCCACGCTCGACCACGCGCTCAAGGCGATCGACCTCACCGCCAAGAAGATCTTCAGCGCCGGCCGCCTCGGGGAGTGGCTGAACGAGTCGATCCTGTGCGCGGCGACCGGGCCGCCTCCGGGAGGGGCGGGTTGTGCGACACCGATCGTCACGAGCACGCCGGATGGAACCGGACCGCAACCCGCGTCGATCGGCTCCGGAGCCGGGACCTTCCAATCCGGCGTCAGCGCCCTGCAGCAGCTGGCAGGCGGTGGCGCACCATGAGGTCGTTCCGCGACATGAACCCCTACATCGTCGGCATCGTCTCCGTGCTCCTCATCGGAGCCATCACCGGCGCCGCGTTCCTCGTCGGCCTCACCCACTACCTGGAGCACACCTATCCGGTCACGGCCGCGTTCAACGACGCCAGCGGCCTCCGCTCGGGCGACGCGGTGAAGGTCGCAGGCGTGAAGGTCGGACGGGTCACCGACGTGAAGGCCGATCACAACAACGGCCGCGTGATCGTGACGCTCGAGGTCAACAACGACGTCGTCGTGAAGGACGGTGCGAGCGCCGAGATCGCGCTCGAGACCCTGCTCGGCGCCAAGCAGGTGCGGCTCAACGACGTGACCGCCGGGACCACGCCGCTGAAGGACCTGCCGAGGGACCGGCGCCTGATCCCCATCGAGCGCAACAAGACGCCCTACGACATCTTCGAGCTCACCCGGGTGGCGACGAACGGGGTGGAGCAGACCGACACCAAGGCGCTCAACGACCTGATCAACCAGTTCGCGGACATCACCGACGGCAAGCACCAGTCGGTGACCGACCTGGTCGACGGCCTGAAGAAGGTCGGGACCGCGATCAACCAGCGCGACGCCGAGCTGAAGCAGCTGCTCGACCGGGCCGACACGATCTCCGCCACGCTCGCGCAGAAAGACCAGACGCTCGTCGCGCTCATCGACCAGAGCAAGAAGATCCTGGACCTGCTGGCCAACCGCCGCACCGAGCTCGCCACCGCGTTGGGCGAGGGGAGCGCGGCCGTCACGCAGCTGGCCAAGATCATCGGCGACCACCAGGTGCAGCTCGATGAGATCCTCTCGACGTTGCACCCCGCGCTCGACGTCGTGTCCGCGAACCAGGCCAACATCGACAACGCGCTCGCCTGGCTCGGCCCCGCGTTCTACCAGCAGACCAAGGCCGGCTCGCACGGCCCGTGGCTCGACCTCTTCATCGACTCGCTCGGCCCCGACATCGTCGGGATCCTCTGCAACCAGTTCAAGCCGGGGCAGACGTGCCCATGAAGCGCGCGCTCATCAGCATCGTGGCGCTCGCCGTGTTCGCGGGGGGCTGCTCGTTCCTCCCCGGCGGCGGCAGCAGCCGGTACAAGCTCGTGGCCTACTTCCCGCGTGCGGTCTCGGTGTACGCGTCCTCGCAGGTGCGCGTGCTCGGTCTTCCCGCAGGCGATGTCGACTCGGTCGAGGTGGTCGGCGACCAGGTGAAGATCACGATGTCGCTCGAGAGCAGCACCCCGGTGCCGGCCGACGTCAAGGCTCAGATCGTGCCGCAGTCGCTGATCGGGGAGCGCTACGTCCAGCTGACGCCGGCGTGGATCCAGGGCCAGCCCAAGGCGGAGGACGGCCACGTCATCGACGCGAAGAACACGATCATCCCCGTCGAACCCGACGAGGCGCTCGCCGCGCTGAAGAAGTTCATCGACTCCCTCGACCCGCAAGGACTCGGTCGTCTGATCACCAACACGGCCGACGACCTGCAGGGCAACGGCCCGAACCTCAACGGCGCGCTCGACCAGGTGAGCCAGCTGGTCGCCACGTTCGCCGAGAAGGACCAGCAGCTGGCGTCGATCGTCGACAACTTCGATCGCTTCACCGCGACCCTGGAGACCCGCGAGTCACAGCTCGGCGACATCCTCAACACCTTCGCGCAGGCCACCCAGGTGCTCGCTGACGAGCGTCAGGGCCTCGAGAACCTGTTCGCGGGCCTCGCCAGCCTGTCGACGAACGGCCTGCAGCTCGTCTCGAAGCACTCGCAGCGCCTGCGCACCGACCTCGACATCGTGGCCAGGCTGGCCCAGTCGATCGACGCCAACCTGGGGACGCTCGGGCAGCTGCTCGACTCAGGCCCGCTTCTCATCGAGGGCCTGCACAACGCCTACAACCCGACCCTGCGAGCCTTCAACCTGCGCACGAGCTTCGGGCCGCTGGTCCAGACCGTGCTCAACCCGGTGCTCACCTCGCTGGTCCCCGGCTTCCCCGGCATCCCGTGCCTCCCGGTGCCCGACATCACGTGCCAGGCGTCCACGGCATCGGTCGGATCACCCGTCGTCACGAGCCTGCCCGTGGCAAGGACGCCGATCGACGACCTGCTCGGGCTCATGGCGACGTCCACCGTCGCCCCCCGCCCAGGCCGGTCAACGGCCGACAAGGTCGCCGACGGTGCGAGCTCGGTGGGCGGCTTCTTCCGCGACGCCGCCGGCTCGCTGGTGGGCGTCGGATGATGCGGACCCGCCTGTGCATCATCGTCCTGGCACTGGTGGCCGCCGGCTGCTCGTTGCCGGGACGCACCGAAGGCCCCGTGAAGCTCACCGCCGTCTTCGACGACGTCGGTGACCTCGTCGTCAACCACTCGGTGCAGGTGGCCGACGTCCGCATCGGTTCCATCGACACCATCGAGCTCACCAGCGACTTCAAGGCCAAGGTCACGATGTCGGTGAAGAAGGACGTGCACCTCGCGACCGACGCGGTGGCCGAGCTGCGGACGACGTCGCTCCTCGGCGAGAAGTTCATCGCCTTGCGCGCCTGCGACGCGGCCCAGGGCGACACCGGCTGCACGCCCGGCGCGCGAGAGCTGCAGAGCGGCGACGAGATCAAGAAGACCAAAGCCGCGCCCGAGCTCGAGTTCGTCGCGGAGCAGGCCGTCGACCTGCTGGGTGGTGTCGTCATCAGCAACGGCGTCGCGCCCGATCTCCAGGTGCTGATCAAGACCGGCTCCGAGGCGTTCGCCGGACGCGGCCCCGAGCTGCGAGGCCTGCTCGAGGACCTCTCGACAATCAGCGCGACGCTCGCGGACCAGACCACCAACATCGTCACCA
>JBEEGB010000515.1:0-5538 GCA_041166585.1 Acidimicrobiaceae bacterium | reverse complement strand
AGGTAGTCGCCACTGTGCTTCGGCGCCAAGCGCCACGCGTCGTCGTTATGGACTACGAATGGAACCGCCGACGTGTCGTGCTTCCATTTCAAGCCGCCGAGTATGAATCGACACCTCGGTGCGTTGGCCTCCTCGACGGCCCGCTCGAGCGCCGCCAGCGATACCTCGTCGTCGGAGTTGTCGAAGGACGTGTCAGCCCACTGGCTGGCGAGCGGAGCTTCTCGCGCATCCTCGAACCATGTCTTGTCCCTGTTCAGCGACTGATTGCGGTACCGAAGCTGCGTGTCCACGGCCTCGACCGTCGTCTCAAAATGCGACTCCCCCAGACACTGGATCACGATGTCGTCCACCCAACGTTCGTACGTAACACCCAGCCTCGCAAGCAGCCGATCGACTGGCAGAAGACTCACCGTGCCGAACAGGGCGGATGCCATCGGGCCAGCGGCAAGTCCGATAGGTCCAGTGGGCCAAGACGAAAGTCCCTCTAGAAATGCGACCACCTCCTCGACGACGAAGGTGGGCGTCTGGCAGGTGTTCAACGCCGTCACGACAACACCAGGCGAGGTTGTGAGGTACTGGTCTTGGACATCGAGCCCGCCGAACGGGAGACGACCCGATCGGTCAACGATGCCCCGCCGCCTGTTGGCGGCGCGCCAGTCTTCCGCTGCGAACACGCCGCCCGCTTGCGGAAGAAACCGCGTGCTTAGAACGACGTCGCTTCCTGGCAGGCCTCGCTGCACGGAGGGGGCTGCGGACGATGCCAACAGGGCGTAGTAGATGTCGTCGTACGGGTCGAGCAAGAACGTCTGCCGATATGCACCGCTGTCCTTTGGATACGGCAGGGAGACGGGTGGTTCGGGTCCCTGACGTTCGCGGAGACGTCGAGCGAGCACTGCGGTGGCAGCCCCATGTGCGCCGAGCAGGTCCTTCCGATCGAGCGCGTCCCGGAGGTTCGCGTTCTTGTCCCACGCCGAGAACGCCTGAAGTTGTCGCTGCACCACCAGGGGCTTCAGCCGGAAGTCAAGAAAGCTCATGAAACCCACCCCTGACGGGAACTTACACGGATGGGATTAGAGTAACAGGGTACGTATGTTCCCCTGGCGATCTCTTCACAGGCAGCCAGCGCCGGTGTGCTCTACGGTCTCGTCGGCGGGGCGCGCGAGGGCGTGGTGAGACGGGGGGAACGCGGCATGGGATTGCTCGACAGGCTCCGGGGGGACAAGCCGCACGCTGCGCTCACGCTGCCAGCACCGAGCCCTCCCGCCCTCTATCCAACCCTGCCCGGCGGGCGCGGGTACGGCGTGAATATCGTGGGCGAGGCGAACTACCAGATACACCTCGAACGGGTGGCAGGCGGGCGTACAGAGCTCGGGGTCGGTCGTGAGCACGCGATCGCTGAGTTGCTGCCGCAGCCTGACAACCCCTACGACCCCAACGCCATCGCAGTGCTCATCGAGGGCGGGGTGGTGGGCTACATAGCTCGCGAGGACACCTGCCGATGGCGGTCGGTTGTCGATGATGCCCGCCGAACACAAGGAGCTGCGACGTGTCGCGCGCGGTTCAAGGGAGGTTGGGACAGAGGGGCCGGAGATCGAGGCTTCATCGGAGTTGTCCTCGAGATGGCCGACCCGGCTCGGATCGTTCCGCCTCCGGGCGCCGACGAGGATCGCGTGATTCCCGAGCCCGACGGCGTTACATCCGTGACAGTCACGTGCGAGGAGCACTATCAGGGCACCCTCGTGGACGCGTGCCAAGGTCGGTCGCTCGATCACTGGATGCCTGTCATCACCGAACTGGCCATCGCGGCTAACCCACACTCATCCGCCGAGGCGATCGCGGTGAGGATTCAAGGCTTGTGCGTAGGTTTTCTCACGACCGCGATGTCACAGCGCTATAGCCCGTTCGTCGAGAGAAGCCCTCTGCGGACCACGTGCGTGGGCGAGCTGTTCTACGGAAAGAAGAAGGATCAGCAGATCGTGCGCGTACGGCTGGCGTTGCCGAAGGCGTCCTAGAACGCCGGGCACTCGCCGTTAGGGCACCTGTGACCGATCTCACTCGGTTCCCGAAGCGGGACGCCACCGCCCGTCACGACCGATGGCGAACAGCGTTCGCCGGGCAGATGCGACACGATCCACGACGATCGGCTCCGTAGGGCTTGTCTTGGCGCCCATCTCGCGGCTGTGGGCTTCGTCATGAGCTTCATCGGGGTATTACTGGTTGGGCGGGACCGGCACCATCCGGAAACGAGGGGGAACTTGTCGTCCTGCGGTAGGTGATCTATCCCAAGCTGCCCGGTTCAGGACCGGGCTTCCTCGGGCGCCGGCCGGTACGCGCTGCCCATCGTTCGACCTCCGGCCAGTACCACACCCGCACTCGGCTGAGCTCGAGCACGGGTGCTGGGAAGTCGGGGTGCCGGCGCATCCAGTCATGGACGACTTGCGGGCGCTTGACTCCTAGGAGACGAGCAATCTCCACCGTGCCCACCAGCTTGTCCACATCTAGGCGTCGACCCACCAACGCGAACCGTATGGCCAACGTGTGGGTATCAAGTGGACCATGTGCGTATATCCATACGCAATATGCGTAGCGTGTTACGCACCCCCTGCCTTACGGTCGAGTCGTGACTTCATACGAGGGGTGTGCCCCGTCGCCGGACCTCTGCTCTCGGCTACGAGATCGACGCCGCGAGCTGGGCATGACGATCGAGCAGATGGCGGACGCAATGCAGATCGTGCCTTCTACGGCTCGGAGATGGGAGAAGCGTCCAACCTTCGGCATGCGCGACTCGTCCTTTGCGAAGCTCGCGCAGTTCCTCGGCCTGGAGTGGGAGGAGTTCTTCGACGCGATGGTCGCGACGGAGCTCACATGGTGGATGCCGCGGCCGGTGTCCACAAGGCACGGCCTATGGCGAACCGAGTTCGCCCGGCAGATGCGCGCGGACCCGAGCCGTTCGATCCCGATCACTTTCGGGGCCTGCTCGGCGGCACTTCTGGACGCTCGGCTCTCCGATGAGCACAAGGCGCGGCTCACCTCCTTGTTCCAAGACCTCTTCACGCAGGACGTGCGAGCTTGGGCCCGCGTCGGCTTGCCCGAATGCCCTACAGACCCACCCCCTTTCTCTTGACCCAACGGTCCGTCGAGGAGTCTCTGCCAGCGGCTTAGGCTGCACGCATATGAGTCCCCGCAAGGACAAGCAACAGCCCGAGTCCGACCTCCCACCCATGACTACGTACTGCTCTTTCGAAGATCCCGACGAAGAACGCACCTGGGTGTTCGATCTCACGTTCCTCATGAGCGGGTGGAGCTGCATCTTCGGTCGCGGCTGCCCCGGCGTCCTCACCGGTCCGACACCTGAGCTCGAGCAAGGCTGCTGCTCGTACGGCGCGCACTTCACCGGACCCGAAGACCGCGCCCACGTCGAGGCCATGGCCAAGAAGCTGACGGCCGAGGAATGGCAGCTGAAGAAGCAGGCCGCCAAGCGCGGTGGGCCCATCAAGGTCAACAAGGAAGGTGAGATCGTGAGCCGGGTGGTCGACGGCGCGTGCGTCTTCCTCAACCGGCCCGGCTTCCCCGGTGGAGCCGGGTGCGCCCTGCACCGCGCCGCCCTCGAGCGAGGCGAACGCCCGCTCGACTGGAAGCCCGAGGTGTGCTGGCAGCTGCCGTTGCGCCGGGTCGACGAGACCGACGTGTACGGGCACGTCACCTCCACCGTGCGCGAGTGGAAGCGGCGCGACTGGGGCGCGGGGGGTGACGAGTTCCACTGGTGGTGCACCAGCGACGAGGGCGCCTTCATCGACACGTTGCCCGTGCACGAGACGATGCGCGACGAGCTGGTCGAGCTGTGCGGGAAGAAGCCGGTTGCTCTGTTCCTCGAACACGTGCAGGATCGAAACATCACGTGGTTACCGCACCCAGCACTCAAGAACGGTCGAAAGCAGTCGACGTAAACAGCGATGCGTAGCTTCACGGCCGCCGAGCTCGCCAGCGCGGCGGATGACATCGGCATGGCCTACCCGGCCAACGTCCTCGATCAGCTCGTGGCCGCGATCGACTCGGGCAAGCACGTCGTGCTCACCGGCCCTCCTGGCACCGGCAAGACGACCCTGGCCTACCTCGCAGCCGAGGTCGGGCAGCAGGCGATGCTCTGCACCGGCTACCTGCCGACCACCGCGACGAGCGAGTGGACGACGTTCGAGACGATCGGCGGCTTCCAGCCGACCGCCGAGGGCTTCATCTACCGCCCGGGGCTCTTCATCGACGCCATCGAGTCCGGCCGCTGGCTCGTGATCGACGAGCTGAACCGCTCCAACTTCGATCGTGCCTTCGGCCAGCTGTTCACCGTGCTCTCAGGGCAACCGGTCGTGCTCCCGTTCAAGCGTGCCGGTCGATCCGTCCCGCTCGCCATCGTGCCCTTCGGCGTCGAGGCGCCGCTGGAGTGCGACGTCATCCGCGTGCCCCCTCGCTGGCGGATCATCGCCACGATGAACGTGTTCGACAAGAACCTGCTCTTCGAGATGTCGTACGCGCTCATGCGCCGCTTCGCGTTCGTCGAGGTGTCGTCGCCGTCGCCTGAGGTCTTTGAGAAGCTCCTCGAGGGACCAGGCTCGATCGTGCGCCGGCTGCTGCCCTTGCGGGCGTACCGCGACCTCGGGCCTGCGGTGTACCTCGACGCGGCCCGCTTCGCAGCTCGTCGCGCCGCGGACGGGCCGACCGAGTCGCGGCTGCTCTACGAGACCTTCTACGCGTTCTTCCTCCCTCAGTTCGAGGGCATGGACGACACGCGCGCATCGGCGCTCTACCGCACCATGGCCGCCATGCTCGAGCCGCCCGAGCAGGCCGAGGCGCAGCGCACGATCATGGAGGTCCTGGGCGTCGACGTCCTGCCGTGACATGGGCCTGTACGACACCGCGACCGAAGAGCTCTGGCAGCGGCTGAAGCGACCGTTCGAGCCCGCGGCGGCGGTGCAGGCCCTCACCGGGCTGCACGCCAACGCCGCCCGCCAGCTCGTCGCCCTCCACCTCGCGGGCTCGCCCGAGGCCGACCTGTTGTTGGATCGCATGCACGACATCGTGCGCACCCTGGCGATCGCCACCACGTCCCACCCAGTGCGCACGACCGGTGAGGTGCGCGGCCCGATCCTGTGGAGCGAGACCATCGCGGCGCGCACCGCCAGCCCCGGCGCGAGTGGGGTGCTCATCTGCTCATCCCCCGTGAAGGCGTACGACACGCCGGAGAACCACGTGCTCGCCTACTCCCTGGCCCGCATCCGCGACGCCGCGCAGGCCATCGAACGCCACCCGGCTGAGCCGGTGGCGGGGACGTTGTCGCGGCGCGCCCGCCACAACGGCACCCGCGCCGCTCGGGCGCTCGAGCACCGGACGCTGGCGGGCATCGACCGCACCAAGCCCCATGGGCGCGAGCTGCGCGCCGCCCGCAGCGGCTCGCGCAGCCGCCACTACCGGCCTGCGGTCGCGATGCTCGAGCGGGCCATGGATCCCGTGCCCGCCGCGGTGATCGTGGCCATCACCAACGCTCGC
>JBEEGB010000514.1:0-3447 GCA_041166585.1 Acidimicrobiaceae bacterium | reverse complement strand
CGCTCGTGCTCGGCCGGGTTGGCGGGGTTGGAGTACTGGTCGGGGCGGAACGCGCCGGGCGTCTCGCGGGTGAGGCGGTCGGCGACCGAGTAGTACGAGTCGGGGTGTTCGGGCGGCACCGCGGTCGGGCACACCACGACGTCGGCGCCGTAGGCGCGCAACAGCGACACCTTCTCCTCGCTCATCTTGTCCGACATCACGAAGATGCACCGGTAGCCGCGCTGGGCGGCGACGATGGCGAGGCCGGCGCCGGTGTTCCCGGAGGTCGGCTCGACGATGGTGCCGCCGGGGTGGAGCAACCCGTCGCGCTCGGCGGCGTCGATCATCGCGACCGCGGGCCGGTCTTTCACGCTGCCGCCGGGGTTGAACATCTCGACCTTGGCCAGGAGGTCGCACTCGAGGTCGCGCCCGACCCGGCCCAGTCGCACCAGCGGGGTGTTCCCCACCAGGTCGAGCAGCGAGTCGGCCACGTCCATCGTCATGCGTCCCCGACGTTACCGGCGCCTTCGGGTGGCTGTTCCAGCGAGTGACGGAGGGTCCGGTAGACGGCCTCGGGTGTGAGCACACCCACGAAGCGATCGCCGTCGAGCACGGACACCCAGCCGACCCGGGTCAACAGCATGGTGGCGAGTGCGTCCTGCAGGTCGTTCTCGACCGGCACCCACGTCTCGATGCGTTGGATGTGATCCGCGACGGTGCCGTCGCCAACGATGTGCGAGTCGTCGACATAGCCGCGCAGCACACCGTTCGCATCGACCACCGCCACCCATCCGGCGCCGGTCTCTTCGATGGCGCGGCGTGCGTCGGAGACCGGCGCATCGGGGGTGACCGTCGGTGGGTGCTCCAGGCAGTCGGGGTCGATCGGTGTCACCCGGAGGCGCTTGAGGGCGCGGTCCGCGCCCACGAAGTCGCGCACCATCGGCGACGCCGGTCGGCCGAGGATCTCGGCCGGTGGGGCGTACTGCTCGAGGATGCCGCCGACGTTGAGAATGGCGATGCGGTCGCCCATCTTCACCGCTTCGTCGATGTCGTGGGTGACGAACACCACGGTCTTGTGCACGTCGCGCTGCAGGCGGAGGAACTCGTCCTGGAGGCGCACGCGCGTGACGGGATCGATGGCACCGAACGGCTCGTCCATCAGGAGGACGGGCGGATCGGCAGCCAGCGCGCGCGCCACGCCCACCCGCTGGCGCTGCCCGCCCGAGAGCTGCGCGGGATAGCGCGATGCGTATTCCGGCTCGAGCCCGACGAGCTCGAGGAGCTCGGCGGTACGCGCCGCGATGCGGTCCTTCGACCACCCGAGGAGCTTCGGCACGGTCGCGATGTTGGTGGCGATGGTCTGGTGCGGGAAGAGGCCGACCTGTTGGATCACGTACCCGATGTGCCGGCGCAGCTCGACCGGATCGGCGTGGGTGACGTCGTCGCCGTCGAGGAAGATGCGGCCCGACGACGGTTCGATGAGTCGGTTGATCATCTTCAACGTCGTGGTCTTGCCGCACCCAGACGGTCCGACGAGCACGCAGATCTCGCCGTCCGGCACGTCGAGCGTGAGGGAGCGCACAGCGAGCTGGCCGTTCGGGTACCGCTTGCTGATGCCGTCGAGACGGATCATCGGCTCGGTGCGGGAGGCGTCGGAAGTGATCCGCGGACGTTACCCGCACCACGACTCGTCGACTCCGCTCCACGGCATCTGGCTTAGCATCGACCGATGAGCCCGATGCTCGTGCTGGCGGAGGACATCGGCCCGAAGTGGCTCTACTGGCCGTGGGTATCCGACCACACCGACGAGATCCGCGCTCGCCTCACTGAGCACATCGAGCTCACCGTGCTGGCGGTGCTGTTCGGGCTGCTGATCGCGTTGCCCCTCGCGCTCCTGAGCGCGCGCTACCGGCGGCTCTACGGGCCGGTGCTCGCGATCACCGGCGTGCTCTACACCATTCCGTCGCTCGCGCTGTTCGCCATCCTGTTGCCGACGACGGGGCTCACGCGCACGACCGCGCTCATACCGCTCACCGCCTACACCCTCCTCATCCTGGTGCGGAACACCGTGACCGGGCTCGACGGCGTCCCGGCCGACGTGAAGGACGCGGCCGTCGGCATGGGTTACTCGCGCACGCGCCAGATCCTGCGGGTCGAGCTGCCCCTGGCGCTGCCCGCGATCATCGTCGGCATCCGGATCGCCACCGTCACCACCATCGGCCTGGTGACGGTCACCGCGCTCATCGGCCAGGGCGGCCTGGGCTCCCTGATGCTCGACGGGCTGCAGCGCAGCTTCCGTACACCGCTCACCGTCGGCATCGTCCTGTCACTCGCGCTGGCGGTCGTGGCCGACGGGCTCCTCGTGCTCGCGCAACGACTGGCCACGCCGTGGCAACGCGCCGGGCGACGGTCGCGACGCAAGCAGGCGGCGTGATGGGGTTCCTCGGGGACGTCTTCAACTACCTCACCGACGGGGCGCGTTGGCACGGCAAGGAAGGGATCCCCACCCTTGCCGCGCAGCACGTGCAGCTGACCATCGTGTCCGTGCTCGTCGCCGCCCTCGTCGCGTTGCCGATCGGGATCCTGCTCGGCCACGTGCGCAAGGGTGGTGCGGTCGCCGTCAACATCGCCAACATCGGGCGGGCGCTCCCTGCGCTCGCGCTGCTGATCCTCTCGGTCCAGTGGGTGGGCATCGGCGCGCCGACCGGGATCCTCGCGCCGGTGCAGTCGGTGCCCGCATTCATCGCCATGTTCGCCCTCGCGGTGCCGCCGATGCTCGCGAACGCGTACGTCGGCATGGCCAGCATCGACGACGAGATCCGTGAATCGGCGCGCGGCATGGGCTTGAACGGCCGCCAGATGATCTGGCGCATCGAGCTGCCCAACGCGGTGCCGCTGATCATGGCAGGAGTGCGCACCGCGACCGTCGCCGTCGTGGCCACTGCGACCCTCGCCGCGTACGTCGACTCCGGCGGATTCGGGCGCTACATCGTCGACGGCTTCGCGGTGAACGACAACGTCAAGGTGTTCGCCGGTGGGCTGCTGGTCGCGCTGCTCGCGATCGCGCTCGAGCTGGTCCTCGCCCTGGTGCAGCGGGCGATCACCTCGCCGGGCATCCGGCAGGAGGCGAAGGTGAAGGTGCGGGAGCTCGCCACCGACCGCGTCGCCCCCGGAGGCGTGCCCGCCCTCTGAGCGCTTCTCCACGCCCCGACCCGACAAATCCCGACCCATTCACTACTGTTTCGCCGGCACGCTCGAGGGTAGGCAAATCGCTCGACCCGCTCACGAAGGACGATTCCCATGATCCAGGCTCGTTCCCGCCGCGCGTGGGCGCTGCTCACCGCCGGCCTGCTCACCCTCGTGGTGGGCCTCACCGCCGGCGGTGTCGCGTCGGCGCAGACCAAGTCGCTCACCGTGGGGTCGAAAGACTTCTCCGGGGCGCAGGCGATCTCGCAGGCCTACGGGCAG
>JBEEGB010000513.1:0-2635 GCA_041166585.1 Acidimicrobiaceae bacterium | reverse complement strand
CGAGGTCGTCGGCCTGACCGCGTGGCCCGACATCCCGATGGGCACGTCGTGGAAGCAAGGCGTCTGCCGGGTGTTCGGCGAACCGGAACCGGGCGTGCTGTGGCGCAAGCTCCTCGCCCAGGTGACGACCTACGCGGACCTCGAGCCCCCGCTGGTCGGCGCGGTCGAGTCCCTCATCGACTTCGTCACCGCGTAATTCGAGTCGCGCTCACTCGCCTCGTTGCGGTTTGTTCGGTGCTGAGTGCGGAAATTCCTTCGTCAGCACCGAACAAACGAAGCCCGTGGGTCCGGACGGGCTTACGCGGCGGCCGCTCGGAGGCCGCGCAGGAGCAGGGCGGGGTCGCCGAGGCGGCGGCGGAGCTCGCGCTCGAGGCCGGCGATCGGGTAGAGGTTCTGGGGCGCCCGGGTGTCCTTGTGCGGTTGGGACGCGAAGCGGGGCAGCGCGGCGCTCACGCGGTCGGCGAGGGCGATCACCTCGTCGACGTGCAGGTCACATGACGCCTCGCACCGCACCACGCCGGCCAGTGGGTGCGTGATCGGTCCCGGGAGGCGCAGGTACCACGAGAACCGGCTGAAGCGGTCGCCCACCACGAACACTGGCGTGCGCTGACCGACGGCGAGCTGGCCGACGATGGCGAGCACGAGCGGTGGACCGTAGGAGCGGTGTTGGGTCTTGATCGATCCCACGGTGCCCGGCCCGTGGCCGTGCTGGCGCAGCGGCCCGTCGACCACGACGATCTCGTCGGGGCGGGTCACCGCGGCGCGTGCAAGCGTGACCTCGAGCTCGCCCATCCGTTGTTGCAGCGCGAGCGACAAGCCGTCCGGAGTGTCGCTGCTCACCGCGGTGGCGGCGAACGTGCCGTAGCGCGTCTCGATGTCGGTTGCTCCGGGCGCCGAGCTGAACAGGCGCCGCTCGACGGTCGCCGCGTCGACGCTGGCCCGATCGTTGCACCGCACCACCCCAGCACCGTAGGACGCGCAGATGCCCGGGTGCACCACACCATCCGGCTCCGTGACCCAGATGCGAGCCTCCACCCGCCGGACACCGTCGACGAAGAGCATGGCGTGCGGCGGCGTGACCACGCCCGGGTCGCGCGGCGCCCACTCGGCGACGGGGACCTCCACGGTGATGTCGGTGGGGACGTCGCTGGGCGTGAGCGCCTCGCCCTCGGTCCCCGTCCCGTACTCCGGCGCCCACGCGTCGACGGCGAACCTCATCGGTCCACCCGCTCGATCGACGCGCCTGAGGGTGTGCGGGTGACCTCGAAGCGGACGGGGACACGGTCGGCGAGCTCGGCGACGTGGCTGATGATGCCGACCATGCGGCCGCTGCTGCCAAGGGCCTCGATCGCCGAGGCAACGGTGTCGAGCGTGGACGGGTCGAGCGCGCCGAACCCCTCGTCCAGGAAGATCGACTCGAGCCGCGCTCCACCCCGGGCCGCGAGCACGAGGAGCTGATCGGCGAGCGCCAGCGCGAGCGCCAGCGACGTGAGAAAGGTCTCGCCTCCCGACAGGCTGCGGGCGAGGCGAGGTTCCTCGGCGTTGGCGTGGTCGACCACGAGGAAGCCCGAGCGCTTCTCGTCGAGGACGAGCGAGTACTGCCCCGACGACAGCTCGAGCAACATCTCTGTCGCGCCGTCCACCAGCAGGGTCAGCGCCTCGTCGAGCAACCACTTCTCGAAGCCGTTCGCGCTCAGGTGGTTGCCCATCGCCGCGTGCAGCTGCTGCTCCGCGTTCAGGCGGTCGCGATCGGCGTGCAGCCCCTCGGCCTCGACCAGTGCGGCCTCGATGGTGCGCAGGTCGCCCTCCGCGCCGGCGAGCGCCTCGAGCACCGTGTCGCGCGTGTTGCGGCCCGCGGTCGTGAGCCCCGCATCTGCGCATCGCTCGTCGAGCACCGCCGTCATCGCCGTGCGCTGAGCAGTCGCCTCCTGGGCATCGGCCGTGGCATCGGTTGCCGCGGACCGTTGCTTCGGTGCCTCGGCCTTCGCCCATGCGGCGAGCGCCCGCCAGTCGTCGTGCAGGCTGGGGCCAGACCGCGGCGGCGGGTTCAGCGCCGCCAGCGCGTCGCGCCCGGCCTCGTAAGCGCGACGTTGCTCGTCCTCATCACGCGCGAGGCCGCCTCGTCGCTGATCCGCCGCGACCCGAGCCTTGCGGGCGGCGCGGTCGGCCTCCCCTGCGGTCTTGAACGCGGTCTCGGCGTCGACCACCGCCGTCAGGAGCCGCGCTGTCTCCTCGGCATCAGGGGCGCCGGCCAGCTGGCCGTCGAGCTCCACGAGCTGGGCGGCGATGCTGGCCAGCTTGTCCTCGACCCGCGCGTGTTCGCGTTGCGCGTCGGCGTGGACCTTTCGCGCCTGCTCCGCTGCGGCCTCCGCGGCCTTGAGCGCGCGCGTCGCCTCGTCGAGATCGTGAGGAAGGTCGACGGCCGGCAGCTTGCTGACGAGCTGGCGACAGACGGGGCATGCCTCACCTTCGACCAGATCGGCGTGCACGGCGTGCGCCCGATGCTCGGCCCGCGCCGACTCGAGGCGGTGCGCGACCTCGGCCCGCATCTCCTCTGCGCCATGGAGCTCGATGAGCGCGCGCTCTTCATCCGCGGCTCGCTCGGCGCCGACGACCGATCCCTTCTCGCGCTCCG
>JBEEGB010000512.1:0-6784 GCA_041166585.1 Acidimicrobiaceae bacterium | reverse complement strand
TCGCCAAGATGGCGCCGAGGGCACCGGTGTTGACCAGGAAGAACACGACCGCCGCGACGACCGCCGCGACGAGCACGCGGGGAGACACCGGCGACGTGGTTCCGGCCAGCGCGTGGAACGCGACCAGGGCGAGACCGACGGCGATCAGGATCTGACCGAAGTTGAACAGCGACTTCACGAGCGGGCGGCGGCGCACGAACTGGGCCAGCACCAAGGCGGACGCGAACCCGATGACCACCAGTGCTGGTGGGAGGACGATGGCCATGATGACGAGGAATCCCTCGTCGAGCTGGACAGCCTCGGACTCCGTGCTCGACTCCCGGTAGATGACGAGCGGCCACACCCAGCTGGCGATCACCAGCGAGGTGAGCAGGATGGCCGTCCCGACCGTGGTCTGCGTGGGGCTGGGCGCGCCGAGCAACGCCGTCGCCGAGATCCCCAGGGTGACGATGCCACCGAGGAAGGCGAGAAGGATCGTCAGTCGGGCCGCTGGCGGCAACCCGGTGCCGCGGCGGCGAGCATCAGCCATCAGTTCCAGGCCGAGCCGTTCCAGCTCGAGCCGTTCCAGGATGACCCGTTCCACGCCGACCCGTTCCAGCTCGAACCGTTCCAAGCGGAACCGTTCCACGCCGACCCGTTCCACGAGGAGCCGTTCCAGCTCGAACCGTTCCACGAGGAGCCGTTCCAAGCGGAACCGTTCCAGGCCGAGCCGTTCCAGGATGACCCGTTCCAGCTCGAGCCGTTCCAAGCGGAACCGTTCCACGAGGAGCCGTTCCAGCTCGAACCGTTCCACGACGAGCCGTTCCAAGCCGAACCGGCGCCGGTCACGAACAGCGAGACGGTGCTGTCGGGCGGCGTCGCCACCGTCGGTGCGGTCTGGGTCAGCACCGCGGTCACCGCGGCTGCGTTCGGCACGTTGAGGGAGCCGAAGCCGTCCACGAACGGGTTGCCCACAGGACCGGGCGCCGCACCGGCGAGCAGGGCACCCTTGATCCGGTCCGGGCTCCAGCCGGGCTGACGCTGGCGGAGGATGGCCACGGCACCGCTCGTGATGGCTGCGCTGAAGGAGGTTCCGGTCCCGACGAAGTTGGTCGTTCCGATGCGAGCGGTCGGGTTGGCGAGGTCGATCGTCGAGCCGGGCACCCGCAGGCTGATCACCGACTGGCCAGATGCGACGAGGTCGGGCTTGAACCAGCCATCCACCACGGTGGGCCCAACGGCACTGAAGGCTGTCATCGTGTCGTCGGCTGCGGTGGCGGTGCGGTGGTCGTCGATGGCACCGACCGTGATCACCAACGGATCGTCACCGGGTGACGTGATCGTGCCGTTCGCCGGGCCGGTGTTGCCGGCCGAGGTCACGACGACGATGCCACTGGCCCAAGCCGCTTCGACAGCACGGTCGAGCGGGTTGTCGACCGACGACGGGAACGGGGGCGTCCCCATGGAGATGTTGAGCACGCCGATCTTCAGCGCGTCCTTGTTGGTGATGGCCCACTGGACGCCCTTGAGGACGGTGACGAGATCGGTCGAACCAGTGGCCCCCGCCACCTTGATCGAGACGAGCGATGCGCCGGGCGCCTCGCCCTTGTACGCACCGTCCGACGATTCGCCGCTGCCGGCGATCAGCCCGCTGACGAAGGTGCCGTGGCCGTAGCTGTCCTTGAAGGGATCGCCCTCTCCGCTGAGGTCGACGCCGCCCTTGAGACGCTTTCCGAACTCCGACATCCGGGCGATGCCGGTGTCGAGCACCGCGACGGTCACGTTGGCGCCCGTGGCCTTGTCGAGCTGCGAGGCGCCCGTCGTGTCCCGGAAGACGGATGGCGGAGCGGTCTCGGCTGCATCGCCCTTTCCGGTCACCTCGACGGTCACGTTCGGCACGACGACCACGTCGGGGTCGGCCTGTAGCGCGGCGAGCTCCTCGGGCGTGACATCCGCGGCGACGGCGTCCGCGACCGACAGGTCCTCGGAGACCTTGCCGTTGTGCGACTCGACCTTGCCGGAGGCGTGGCCGGATGACGAACCCATCACGACCACGCGGGTCTCGTCGTGCTGCGGGCCCTCCTGCCGGCCGGACGAGCCGTCGGACTTCGCCATCGCCAGCGGCGCGCCCAGCGTGCTCAGGCACAGCAGCGACGCTGCGCAGGCAGCGGCGACCCCCCGCACCGAGAACCGGCGGTGCCAGACGACGGACAGGGGAGAGCCCCCGCCGGCACCCATCTGGCTGCGTCCGCTGACGTTCGTTCCTGAGGTACCGCGCTTGTTGACCACTGATCGTGACGGTAACGCTTCTCTCCGTGTTGGTTCTATGACCTCATTTGACGATCTTTGGTGCATCCATCTGACTAGACACCCCGCATTTGAGTGATCCGCCGAGGCGTTCCCTCGCCGCGCCTGACGGTGATGCGGCCCACTACGTTGGTGGCGCGATGGCGGTCCAGGCGCTCGACGACGTCCGGGCCGAGGCCCGCGAGTGGATCGAAGCGAGCTGGAACCCAGACCTCTCGCTGCTCGAGTGGCGGGTCAGGTTGTTGGCGGCGGGGTGGGCGTGCCCGTCATGGCCGCTCGAGTGGCACGGGCGTGGGCTCCCCGTCGCCGCCGACGCCGTCGTGGCCGACGAGCTCGCCGCGGCCGGAGCACCGGGCACCCCTGCCGGATCCGGGATGGGGCTCGCCGCGCCGACGATCCTCGAGCACGGATCCGACGAGCTGAAGGCGCGCCTGCTGCGCCCGATCGTCACCGGCGAGCACCTCTGGTGCCAGCTCTTCAGCGAGCCGGGCAGCGGCTCGGACCTCGCAGGGCTCACCACCCGCGCCGAGCGCGACGGCGACGAGTGGGTCATCAACGGCCAGAAGCTCTGGAACACGAGCGCCCACCATGCGGACCTCGGCATGCTCGTTGCCCGGACGAATTGGGACGTACCAAAGCATTCCGGCATCACGTACTTCGCCCTCCCGATGCGCCAGCCCGGTGTCGACGTCAGGCCGCTGCGCCAGATGAACGGCTACGCGTCGTTCAACGAGGTGTTCCTCACCGACGCACGGGTCCCAGCCGGCAACGTCATCGGCGCGGTCGACCACGGGTGGACGGTCGCGCTCGCCACGCTCGCCCACGAACGCCGGCTCGGCCCGACCTTCGCCCGGCGACCGAGGCAGACCAAGCACGGGGGCCGCGCCGCGAGGGAAGCGGTCGCGGAGGCCGAGGACGCGTTCAAGCCCTACGTCTGGTACCCGCAACGAGCGGGACGCCCCGATCTCGTCTCCGAGCTGGCGACGAAGGGCGGCCAAGGGCGCGACCCGCTCATCCGCCAGGACATCGCGCGGCTGGTCAGCCTGGTTCGGGTCGCGCAGTGGACCGCGCAGCGAGCGAGCGCGGCCCGGGCGCTCGGGAGGCCGCCGGGACCCGAGGGCTCGCTCGCCAAGCTCCACGGCAGCATCATCGCCAGGGCCTCCGCCCACATCCACGCCCGTCTCGCCGGCGCACACGCGATGCTGAGCGGAGTGGACGGACCCCTCGACGGCATCATCAGCGAGATCCTGGTGTCGGTCCCGGCGGTGTCGATCGCCGGCGGCACCGACGAGATCCAGCACAACATCCTGGGTGAGCGCGTCCTCGGGCTGCCCAAGGAACCTCAGACCGACCGGGACCTGCCGTTCCGCAGCATCCCGAGGAACCCGACATCCAGCGGAGGCACGAAGCCATGACGATCGCATCACTCGCCGAGATCGTGCGGACCCACGGCGCCGAACGCCCGAGCGCGCCGGCTCTCGAGCTCGACGGTCGATCGGTGACGTTCGCCGAGCTCGACCGCCGGTCCAACCGGGTGGCGCAGGCATTGAAGGCAGCTGGCGTCGGCGACCAGCACCGCGTCGCGTTCATCGACAAGAACGGCGTCGAGTTCTTCGAGGTCACCTTCGGTCTCGCCAAGCTCAACGCGGTGAACGTCGCGGTGAACTGGAGGTTGGCGCCGGTCGAGATGGCTCAGATCATCGAAGACGCCCAAGCCGAGGTGGTCATCGTCGGACCCGACTTCATCCCCGCGATCGAAAAGGTCGAGGACCAGCTGGCGGGCGTGAAGACCATCGTGGCCATCGGCGGTCACGACCGCTGGCTCGACTACGAGGACTGGGTGAGTGGGCAGCCGGCCGACGACCCGGGCGCGGGATCAGCGGGCGGGGACGTCGCCTTCCAGCTCTACACGTCCGGCACCACCGGGTTGCCCAAGGGCGTGATGCTCACGAACGACAACTTCTTCAAGGGCGTCATGGGCATCGCCGACCAGTGGCGGTTCACCCCGGACTCCGTGAACCTCGCCCTGATGCCGATGTTCCACATCGCGGGCGCCGGCTGGTCGATGGTCGGCCTCTACTACGGCTGCCACACGATCGTCCTCCGCGACGTCGACCCTGCGGTCATCCTCAGGGTGATCCCCGAGTTCGGCATCACCAACGCGTTCATGGTGCCCGCGGTGATCCAGTTCCTGCTGATGACCCCCGGCGTCGAGACCACCGACTTCACGACGCTGCGCGCCCTCGTCTACGGAGCATCCCCGATCACCGACAAGGTGCTCGTCCAAGGGATGGAGACGTTCGGGTGTGAGTTCATCCAGGTGTACGGGCTCACCGAGACCACCGGCGCCATCACCCAGCTCGAGGGAGCCGACCACGACCCGGTGAACCGGCCTCAACTGCTCCGCTCGTGCGGGAAGCCCTACCCGTGGGTCGAGTTCCGGGTGGTGGGTGCCGACGGCGAGGACGTGTCCGTTGGCCAGGTCGGCGAGCTGTGGACGCGCTCGCATCAGAACATGAAGGGCTACTGGAACAACCCCGAGGCCACGAGCCAGGCGGTGACGGCGGACGGCTGGTTCAAGACGGGCGACGCCGGCTACCGCGATGCCGAGGGGTTCCTCTTCCTGCACGACCGGGTGAAGGACATGATCGTCACCGGAGGCGAGAACGTCTACCCGGCCGAGATCGAGAACGTCCTGATGAAGCACCCCGACGTTGCCGACGTCGCGGTGATCGGCGTCCCCGACGAGCGATGGGGTGAGGCGGTGAAGGCCATCGTCGTCAAGGCGCAGGGGTCGGAGCCGACGGAGGCCGAGCTCATCACGTTCTCCCGTGAGCGCCTTGCTGGCTTCAAGCTGCCCAAGTCGGTCGACTTCGCTGACGTGCTCCCCCGCAACCCGTCGGGCAAGCTGCTCAAGCGCGAGCTGCGTGAGCCCTACTGGGCCGGCGTCGATCGCCGCATCGGCTAGGGGTCAGCGAACAGGAGCGAGTAGTTGGCGCCGTGGCGGAGGTGGTGGCCTCCGTCGATCGGCAGGTTCACACCGGTGATCCACGACGACTCGGGGCCGGCGAGGAAGCGCACCGCCTCTGCGATGTCGGCCACCTGGCCCACTCGGGCCAGCGGCATGCCCTGGATGTAGTCGTCGAGCAGCGCGCCGCCGGCGGTGATGAACGACATCAGCTCGTCGTCGACGATGCCCGGCTGCACCGAGTTGACGCGGATGCCGTCGACGCCGAGTTCCTCGGCGGCGCTGCGGCACAGCATGTCGATGCCGGCCTTGGCTGCGCCGTAGGCCCACAGGAACCGGTGGGGGAAGTGCCCGGCGCCCGATGACATGCCGATGATCGAGCCGCCGCCCGCGGCGCGCATGGCGGGCACCGCGTGCTTGATGCACAGCATCGTGCCGACGAGGTTGAGGTCGACGGTGGCGCGTATGGCGTCGGCATCGGCCGCTTCGAACGGTCCCATGTGCATCGACCCGCCCGCGTTGGCGAACAGGATGTCGAGCCCGCCATCCGGCTCGCTCGCGAAGGCAACGGCTGCCGCGACCTGCTCCTCGACGGTGATGTCGGCGGCGATGTGGCGGATCGAGCCGCCGTCGCCGACGAAGGGCGCGATCTGCTCGACGGCGGCAGCGAGCTTTGCCTCGGTCCTCCCGCAGATGGCGACACGCGCTCCGTCGATGGCGAGGCGGGCCGCCGTGGCGAGGCCGATGCCGCTGCCGCCACCCGTGACGAGCGCTGTCCTCCCGGTGATCGATGTGGCCACGGCGTCAGCCCCTCACGCCGATCGGCGCCGTCGGTGCGAACCGGACGGGCATCGACTCGTAGCCGCTGATGAAGTTGGCGGGTCGGTGTGGCGGTTCGGCGTCGTCGACGAGACGGATGTCGGGCAGGCGGTCGAGCACGGTGGTCAGCGACACCTCGAGCTCGAGGCGGGCGAGGGCCGCGCCGAGGCAGAAGTGGGGGCCGAAGCCGAAGGCGACGTGGTCGTTGGGCGTCCGCGTGGAGTCGAACCGGAACGGATCCGGGAAGTGGTCCTCGTCGCGGTTCGCCGACGGGTAGAGCAGCAGCAAGGTGTCCCCTTCGTGGATCTGCTTGCCGTGCAGCTCGACGTCCCGGGTGGCGGTGCGGGCCATGTTCTTGATCGGGCTCACCCAGCGCAGCGCCTCCTCCACGACGGATGGGACGAGCGACCGGTCGGCGAGCACCCGGTCCCACTGCTGCGGGTCGGCGAGCAGCTGGTAGAGCCCGCCGGTGATGACGTGACGGGTCGTCTCGTCACCGCCGATGAGGATGAGCAGCGACTCGTGCACGATCTCGTCCTTGTCGAGCTTGTCGCCGTCCACCTCGGCATGGACAAGGACGCTCATCAGGTCGTCGCGCGGGCACGTCGCCCGATCCTCGATGACGCCGTCGATGTAGCTCGTGTAGCCCTCGAACGCGCCCATCATCGCCAGCACGAGCGACTCGTCGGTCTGGCCCTGGCCGCGCATCAG
>JBEEGB010000511.1:0-2875 GCA_041166585.1 Acidimicrobiaceae bacterium | reverse complement strand
GTGGTCGCTGAGGTGACGCGACTCACGTACTCGGGGGACACCCTCATCAACCGAGGAGGCAGCGCGACGTTGAGCGCCTTCCTCGCCGACGACGACGGCACCGCAGTCGCAGGTCGCGTGGTGACACTCGCGCTCACCGGCCGACCGGGAACGCAGACGTGCAGCGCGACGTCCGGAGCGGACGGCCGAGCCAGCTGCTCGATCGCGAAGGTGGTCGAGCACAAAGGTCCCGCGACGGTGACCGCAACGTTCGCTGGCGACGCCTTGTACATCGGTAGCTCGACGATGGCACCGGTGACGATCACCTGAGGCGTTGCGAGCGGGCGATGACAGCGTCCTTGCATCCCTGGTTCGGGTCGCTCGCCAGGCCGCGGCCAGGCCGCGGGAGAGCGGGAACTGGTAGGTTCTCGCGATCACCGGCGGACAGTGAAACCGCAGGTGAGGGGCACTATGGAGACCTCGCGGGTAGCGCCTGGCATCCCTGAGAAGGATGAGGTCGGAAGTTCGATTCTTCCTAGCCCCACGTGCGATATCTCCGTCGAGCGCTGCTCGCCCTCGGGTTGGCCAGCCTCATCGCTGCCGTGCTGCGTCTGCGAGGAACCGGTGGGGTCCCACCCCAGGACGGTGGCTGGCGCGAGCTCAGCGGACCTGACCTTCGTTGAGGGTCGCCGTTCTCGGCACCGGAGCCGTCGCCACTCGGGCGGCTCGCCAGCTGGCGTCCACCGACGCGGTCGAGGCGGTGATCATCCACGGCGCTGACCCCGAACGCGTCGAGCGCATCGTCGCCTCGATCGGTCGCGAGCGCGCGGTGCGGGGCGGCGCCGACCCCTTCGCCTCCGGGCGTGCGGACGCGGTGATCCTCGCGGGCGCCGGCTCGGGGCTCGTCGCGGCCCGCGCCGCGCTCGCCGCTGGGCTGCCGGTCGTGTCGGTCGCCGATTCCGTGGACGAGGTGCGGTCCCTCCTCGCGCTCGACGCCGAGGCCCGAGCCGCGGGCGTGCCGCTCGTCGTCGGTGCGGGGTTCTCTCCCGGTCTGAGCTGCCTGCTCGCGGCTCATGCCGCGTCGGTGTTCGACATCGTCGACGAGGTGCACGTGGCTCGGGTCGGCACCGCAGGCCCCGCTTGCGCCCGCCAGCACCACAACGCGCTCGCGGGCTCGTCAGTCGACTGGCGCGATGGCGCGTGGGTCACCCGTCGGGGCGGCTCCGGGCGCGAGCTGTGCTGGTTCCCCGAACCCGTCGGCGCCGAGGACTGCTATCGCGCCGCGCTGCCGGATGCGCTGCTGCTCGCGCCTGCGTTCCCGGGCGTCGAGCGGGTGACGGCACGGCTGGCGGCGAACCGGCGCGACCGCGTGAGCGCCCATCTGCCGATGCTCCGCCCGCCGCATCCCGAAGGTGGCGTCGGAGCGGCACGCGTGGAGGTCCGCGGCCGCCACAACGGCGCGCGTGCGGTCGAGGTGCTGGGGGCCGTCGATCGACCGGCCGTGGCCGCCGGAGCGGTCGCGGCGCTGGCCGCGGTCGCGGCGGTGGAGGGCAGGCTCATTCGCCACGGGGCGGGTGGCCTGGCCCAGCTGGCACCGGTGCTCACCACGCTGGCCGAGCTGGCCCGGCGAGGCGTGAAGGCAGCGGTGTTCGAAGGAGCGAGCTAGACGGCCACGAGGCGGTCGCGCCAGACGCTGGCTTCGCCGATGGCGTTGGCGAAGTCGGCGCGACGACGAGCGGCACGGCCTTCGCCGGCGGGCTCGTCCTGGTTCGAGTACTGCGCCTCGATGCCGTCACGCAGCATCTCGAGCGACTCGCTGCGGATCTGAGAGACCCGCGACTCGGTCACGCCGAGCAGCGTCGCGAGCTCGAGCGAGGTGCGGCCTTCGAGGAAGTAGCCGACGACCACGATGCGGTGACGCTCGGGCAGGAGGCTCACCGCGTCGCGGAGGTAGCCCAGCAGCTCACGGGTCTCGAGCTCCTCGGCAGGCTCGACCGCGGTGCGGTCGGCCAGCACGTCGACGAGCGTGAGGCCCTCGGAGTCGGCATCGGCCACAACGTGCTCGAGCGCGAGGACGACGGACCGGAACACGCGATCGCGGAGGCGGTGCAGCTCGGTCTCGGAGAGTCCGAGCGCGGCGGCGACACCAGACGAGGTGGGTGCTTCTCCGCCGGCGGCAGCCAGCTGCTGCTCGATCTGCTCGAGCTTGCGACCGAGCGTGCGCACCGAACGGGGGGCCCAGTCAGCGGCCCGCACCGAATCGAGGATGGCGCCACGGATGCGGCGGGCGGCGTAGCGATCGAAGGGAACGCCCCGGCTCGGATCGAAACGGCGGGCCGCCTCGACGAGACCGAGTGCGCCCGCTCGGGCCAGCTCCTGTCGATCGACGTAGCGGGGGAAGTGCACTGCGACCTGCAACACCACATGGCGCACCAGGTCCAGATGACTCTCCACCAAAGGCTCAGCAACCACTGGGGTCGCCGTGAGTTCGTTTCCCATCTCAACTCCCTTTTCCATTGCGTCGCATCTCCCGCCTAATGCTTCGGCCGAATCCTTCGTGAAACTTGAGGCCCCCGACAGAGCCGCGCGGTTCATTTCGAGCGCCCGATCGGGCCATGGACAGCTCATTCGTTGGGATCACACCCCTTGGAGATGGCCGAGAACTCGACGCTTTCAGCCCTCAAGACCCCCGCGCGCGGGACCGACACGAGGGGATCGGCACTTCCGAGATCGCTCTTGTCGTCGCGGCTGTCGCGGCCTTTGCCGTGCTCGGCGCCTTTCCGGCGCGCCTCGACCTCCGCCGCCACTCCGTGGTCGTCGCTGCCGATGGAGCCGTCCTCGGTGCCTGTCTCTTCCTCTTCTCGCCACCGCTCGTGGCGGGTGTGGCCGCCACCGG
>JBEEGB010000510.1:0-4748 GCA_041166585.1 Acidimicrobiaceae bacterium | reverse complement strand
CCGAACGCTTCGGCGATCACACCGCCGATCGGCGCGCCCACGACCGGGCCGCCGAGACCGAAGATGCGGAACGCGGCAACCACGCGTCCGAGGAGCCGTTCGGGGGTGACGCGCTGGCGCACCGCCCTGCTCGGGATCTGGTAGACGACCAACGCGAAGCTCGACAGACCGAACGCCACCGACACCATCCAGGCGCTCGTCGCCACGGCGAAGATCACCGACGCGACGATGAACGGGACGTGGGCGAACATCAAGGCGCGCCGTGGCGTCAACAGCTCAGCCAGCCGGCCCGCGACCATCGATCCGACCACGCCGCCCACGGCTCCGACCGCGAGGATGGTGCCGAACGTCGCCTTGGTTGCGCCGATCTCGTCGACGACGAGCACGACCATCACCCCGAGCCCCATGTGCAAGGCGACGTTGGTGGTCGCCACCGACCACGCCAGACCGCGCAGCAGTGGATGGCGGAACAAGAAGCGAAACCCCTCGGCGATGTCGGCGCGGAGCGTGTTGGAGCTCGTTCGCTCGCCCTGCAGCGGCCGCCGGATCGTGGCCAGGAACAGGGCACCCAGGCCGAAGGTCATGGCGTCGACGTAGAACGGCAGGCTCGACGCACTGGAGAAGAGAACCGCGCCGAGTGCCACGCCCAGGACGTCGTTGAACAAGTTCTCGGCGACGTTGAGCTGCCCGTTGGCACGTTCCAGCTGGTGGGTGTCGACGAGCTGAGGGATCGCGGCCTGGGATGCGGAGTCGACGATGGTCTCACCGGTGCTGATGACGAGGGCCACCAGGTACAGCAGCGCGATGTTCGCCCAACCGGCCGACACCCCCACCGCCAGCAGCAACACCGCGAGGCCGCGCCCGACCTGTCCGACCAGCATGAGGGTGCGTCGGTTCTGGCGGTCCACGACCGCGCCGGCGAGCGGCCCGATCAGGATCCACGGCAGGAACGACGCGGCCGTGACCCCGGCGATCAGGCGGGCGTCGTCGGTGAACTCGAGCGCCAACAGCGGGAGGGCCGCGAGCCGGATCCCGTCGCCGAGGTTCGAGACCGCCGCGGCAAGCCAGAAGCGCCGGAACTCCGTTGTCGCGTCTGGTTGGTCGGCAACCTGCGGATCACGTCCGTGCATCTTGGTGCCCTCTCTTCCTTGCGTCATCGAGGCAGTCAACGTACGGTGCCACTTCAAGTCGACTTGAGGTCAAGGGCATGGACGTTCTCGACATCGCCGAGGTGGCGCAGCAGTCCGGCCTGCCCGCCTCGACGCTGCGCTACTACGAGGAGAAGGGGCTGATCGACTCCATCGGGCGGCGCGGCCTGCGCCGCGTGTTCGACGCGCAGATCCTCGAACGGCTGGCGCTGATATCGCTGGGGCGCGCCGCCGGCTTCACCCTCGACGAGATCGCCACGATGTTCGCGTCGGACGGCCGGCCGCGAATCGATCGGCAGATGCTGGCCGCCAAGGCGGACGAGCTCGACAAGACCATCAGGGGCCTTACCGCCATGAGCGACGGCCTTCGCCACGCGGCCGCCTGCGGCGCGCCGAGCCACATGGAATGCCCCTCCTTCCAGCGCCTCTTGCGCGCCGCGGCATCACACGCCATCGGCCCGCGCGGAACGAGGTCAGGCTGATGGAGGCAGCTCGATGAGGGAGCGGTCGAGGTCGGCGATGGTGCCGGCGCCGAGAAGGCTCATGGTGCGGACGAGGTCGGCCCGGAACCAGTCGAGGACTCGGTCGACGCCGCGTTCGCCCGCGGCGCCGAGCGCGTAGAGGTAGGCGCGTCCGGCCATGACGGCGGTTGCGCCGGCGGCCACCGCCTTGGCGATGTCGCTGCCGCGACGCACGCCGCCGTCGCAGATGATCTCGATGCGGCCGCCGACGGCGTCGGCCACCGGCGCCACCAGCGAGAGCGTCGCCGGTGCCCCGTCGAGCTGGCGGCCGCCGTGGTTGGACAGCGCGATGGCATCGACGCCGCGCTCCGCGGCGAGCACGGCGTCGTCGACGGTCTGGATCCCCTTGACGACGATGGGCCCGTCCCACGCCGAGCGGAGCCAGTCGAGGTCGTCCCACGACAAGGCCGGGTCGAACTGGCTGTTGATGTAGTCCGACAGCGTGACGGGCGACGCGCCGTCGCCGACCTCTCGGCCGACGACGTTGGCGAACCGGATCGGCTCGCTGCGCACGAACGACCATGTCCAGCCCGGGTGGAGCGCGCCGTCCACGATGGTTCTCGGCCCGATCGTCGGTGGCAGCGAGAAGCCTCGACGGACGTCGCGTTCCCGGCGGCCGAGGACGGCGGTGTCCACGGTGAGCACCAGAGCCTCGTATCGAGCATCGGCCGCGCGTTGGATCATCTCCGTGACGAGCCCGCGGTCGCGCCACGCGTAGACCTGGAACCACAGGCGGCCGGCGCTGACCCCGCGCACCTCCTCGATCGAGCGCGTGCTGAGGGTGGACAGCGTGTACGGCAGGCCGGCGCGCTCGGCGGCGCGCGCGACGGCGAGCTCGCCCTCGGGGTCGGCGATGCGTGTGAACCCGGTGGGTGCGAGGGCGAGTGGGTAGGCGAGTGGGCGCCCGAGCACTGTCGACCCGATGTCCACCTTCTCGATACCTCGGAGGACACGCGGGCGGAACGTCGTGGCCGCGAACGCCGCCTCGTTGGCGGCGAGGGTGCGTTCGTCCTCGGCGGCGCCGTCGATGTAGTCGAACACTCCGCCAGGAAGTCGGCGCTTGGCGATGAGGCGCAGGTCGGCCACGGATGCGGCACGGGCGAGGCGCCGTTCGATGGGGTCGGTCTCGATGCGGCGGAACCGGATGACCGATCGAAGGGTCTTGTAGGCGTTCATGTGAGCTCGCACCTCTGGAGTGCTGTGGTCGCGGCGACGAGCGCGTCGATCGCTTCGCGTGACTCTGACCGACGCGAGCGGCCGGGTCCAGACGCGGCCGGCGAACGAACCAGCGCTCCCGGGCAGCGCCGCGATTCTTCGGCAAGGATACGAGCGCATGGACTGACGGGAGGTGGCTCGAATGGCCAAGCAGAAGAAGGCGCAGATCGACGATCGGACCGTCACGGCCGAGGAGCTCGAGCAGGTCGACCGGGCCAACAAGTCCGGGAAGGCGCCAGTCGTGTTCGTTCATGGTCTGTGGCTGCTGCCGAGCAGCTGGGACCGCTGGGCCAAGCTGTTCGAAAAGGCTGGCTACAGCGCCCTGAGTCCCGGCTGGCCGGACGACCCCGACACGGTCGCAGAGGCGAGCGAGCATCCGGAGGTCTTCGCCCGGAAGTCGATCGGTGACATCGCCGACCACTACGAGGCGATCGTTCGCAAGCTCGACAGGAAGCCGGCCATCGTTGGTCACAGCTTCGGCGGGTTGCTCACGCAGATCCTCGCCGGGCGCGGCCGCGCTGCCGTCTCGGTGGCGATCGACCCGGCGCCGTTCCGCGGCGTGCTGCCGCTCCCGATCTCCGCGCTGCGGGCGTCATCGGCGGTGTTGAAGAACCCGGCCAACCGCCATCGCGCCGTGCCGCTCACCTTCGAGCAGTTCCACTACGCGTTCGCCAACGCGGTGAGCGACGAGGAAGCCAAGACGCTGTACGACGAGTACGCCGTGCCCGGTTCGGGCGAGCCGCTCTTCCAGGCCGCGGCCGCCAACCTCAACCCGTGGACCGAGGCCAAGGTCGACAGCAAGAACCCCAAGCGCGGCCCGCAGCTCATCATCTCCGGTGAGCTCGATCACACCGTGCCATGGGCGATCGCCAACGCGTCCTACAAGCGTGAGAAGCGCAACGCCGCCCAGACCGAGATCGTCGAGATCAAAGGTCGCGGCCACTCACTCACCATCGACAACGGCTGGCGCGAGGTCGCTGACACAGCTCTCGCCTTCGTCAAACGCTTCGTCTGATCCACGACCTGACGCGTCAGTGCGCCTCAAACGTGCCGGTGATGTTGCCGGCGCACGTGTAGGTGCCCTCGACGCCCGACGGCTGGTCTTTGGTGACGGTCGCGGTGCAGTCGTTCTGCGTGATGCCATTGGGCGCGGCCCGGCCGACGACGCTGAGCTTGTAGCCGCCCTTGCCGTCGCCGAGCAGCCCGACGTCGTTTTCGTCGGTGTCGGCCCAGTTCGCCGACACTGAGCCGTGCGGTCCGAGCGACTTGATGAAGCTGCCCGAGGAGAGCGTCACGTTGATGGTCTCCGACGGAGTGACGATCGTGGCGCGGCCTGTTCGAAAGGTGCCACTCCCCGAGCCGCCGGAGGTGGTCGTCGTGGGAGCGGCCACGCTCGATGACGAGCTGCTGTTCGTACTGCTGGCGGCGGTGGGAGAGCTGGACCCGCCGCAGGCACCGATGACCAACGCTGCGCCGCCAACGGCTGCGGCTCGGATGATCGACCTGCGCGTCACGCGTCGCCGCTTCCGATCACGGTGTCAGCGGCATGCACCTGCACCTCGGCGACGCGGCCGGACTCGTCGTAGACGACGTTCACGAGGAGGCGACAGGGACTTGGTGGATGGATCGAACCGCCAGGCGGACGAAGCATGAACGCGGGCTCGAAGAGCACCTCGCGAACCGGCGGACCGGACGGATAGGCCACGGTCCCGCTGTCGGCTCCCGTGCCGCGATACCGGTCGCCGGTGATCTGACCAGTTCCAGTGGTGTTGTCGAGGTTGGCGCGCCACTCCAGGGTCCAGCCCGCCTGCTCCGAACCCGTCAGCTTGGTAACCAGGTGAAGGCGACCCACGACGTCGACGTT
>JBEEGB010000509.1:0-2994 GCA_041166585.1 Acidimicrobiaceae bacterium | reverse complement strand
TGGTGACGCCGAGGCGGAACCCGTACGGGTTGACCTTCTGGCCCATTACTTCTTCTCCTTGCCGGCGTCATCGGTGTCTTCGTCGGCGGCGTCCTCAGGCTCGGCCTCAGCCGGCTCTGCCTCCGCGGTCTCGACGTCGACCTCGGTGTCGGCTTCGGCGTCCGTCTCGACGACGTCGGTATCAGCGTCGAGCAGCTCGTCGTCGACGACGTCGTCCTCGTGATCGTGGTCTTCGCCTTCGTGATCGTGATCGTGCGCGGCTTCGGCGCGCTGGCGGCTCTTGGCCACGCGGCTGGCGCGGCTCTGGGCGAGGGCCTGCGACCGGCGACGGCCGCGACCCGCGGCTGCGGGCGACGCCTCTTCGCGGCGGCGTCGGCGCTCGAGCTGCTCCTCGCTCAGGCGGGTCACGATGATCGTGATGTGGCACGTGCGCTTGCGGATGCGGGTGGCACGGCCACGGGCACGGGGGCGCCAGCGCTTGAGCGTCGGGCCCTCATCGGCGAAGCAGGCCGACACGTACAGCTCGTCGCTGTCGATCTGGTCGTTGTGCTCGGCGTTGGCCATGGCCGACGCGAGGCACTTGCGGATCACGATGGCCGCGTCGCGCTCGACGAACTGGAGGATCTCCAGCGCCTGCTGGACCTCCTTGCCCCGGATGAGGTCGAGCACCTGCCGCGCCTTGTAGGCGGACATGCGCGAATAGCGGACCTGGGCGCGGGTGCCCGGACGCTCGTTGGTCTTGACGCCGAAGGTCATCGCGTCACCTCCGACCCCTCACGGCCTTCTCCTGGCCGGCATGGAAGCGGAACGTGCGCGTCGGTGAGAACTCGCCGAGCTTGTGACCGACCATCGCCTCGGTGACGTAGACGGGCACGTGCTTGCGGCCGTCGTGCACCGCGATGGTGTGCCCGACCATGTCGGGGATGATCGTCGAGCGGCGGCTCCAGGTCTTGATGACCTTCTTCTCGCCTCTGGTGTTGAGCTCGTCGACCTTCTTGAGCAGGTGCTCGTCGACGAAGGGGCCCTTCTTGAGCGAACGCGGCATGCGGTACCTGTCCTGACCTACCGGCGCGAGCCGCGGGTGCGGCGGCGGCGGACGATGAGCTTCTGGGATTCCTTGGTCTTGTCGCGGGTGCGGCCTTCGGGCTTGCCCCACGGCGACACCGGGTGGCGACCGCCGGAGGTCTTGCCCTCGCCGCCACCGAGCGGGTGGTCGACGGGGTTCATGGCCACACCGCGGGTCTGGGGGCGGACGCCCTTCCAGCGGTTGCGTCCGGCCTTGCCGATCTTGATGAGCTCAGCCTCTGCGTTGCCGACCTCACCGATGGTCGCCCGGCAGTCGATGGGCACGCGCCGCATCTCGGTGCTGGGGAGCCGGAGCGTGGCGTAGGCGCCCTCCTTGGCCACGAGCTGCACGCTCGAGCCAGCCGACCGGGCCATCTTGCCGCCGGCGCCCGGCTTGAGCTCGACGTTGTGGATCGTGGTGCCGACCGGGATGTAGCGCATCGGCAGCGCGTTGCCGGGACGGATCTCCGACCCTTGGCCCGACTGCAGCTGGTCGCCGACCGCGGCGCCCCGGGGGGCGAGGATGTAGCGCTTCTCGCCGTCCAAGTAGTGGAGCAGCAGGATGCGGCAGTTGCGGTTGGGGTCGTACTCCACAGCGGCGACCGTGGCCGGCACGCCGTCCTTGGTGCGCTTGAAGTCGACGATGCGGTACTGCTGCTTGTGGCCGCCGCCCTTGTGGCGCGCGGTCTTGCGGCCGTGGACGTTGCGGCCCCCGGTGTTCGGCTTGGGGGCGAGCAGCGTGCGCTCGGGCTCGGTCTTCGTGATCTCCTTGAAGTCGGAGACCGTCTGGAACCGGCGACCGGCGCTGGTGGGCTTGCGCTTGCGAAGTGCCATGGTCAGCTCCTCATCCGCCGTCGAACAGCTCGATGTGATCGTCAGGGTGCAGCGTGACGATCGCTCGCTTGGTGTCGGGCCGCTTGCCCATGGTGTAGGAGCGGCGGTTGCGCTTGCGCTTGCCCTTGCGGTTCAACGTGTTCACGTTGAGCACGCGGACGCCGAAGATCGACTGGATGGCGTCGTGGATCTCTGGCTTCGACGCGTCGGGGTGGACCCGGAACGTGTAGACGTTCCGCTCAAGCAGCGCGTAGGACTTCTCCGACACGACCGGCTCGATGATGAGGTCACGGGGATCCTTCATCAGGCAGGTGCCCCCTTGCTGATCGCGACAGGCGTGGAGTCGTCGGCCGAGTCGTCGTCATCCGCCTTGACGCTCGCCGGCAAGGTCGCCTCGGTGAAGATCACCCAGTCGCTGACCAGCACGTCGTAGGCGTTGAGCTCGCGGGCGACGAGGCAGTGCGCGGTGGTGCCGAGGTTGCGGAAGCTCTTGAAGACCGCCTCCTCGTCGTCACCGAGCACGATCAACGCGCGGCCGGTGACGCCGAGCGCATCGAGCGCCTTGAGGGCGGCCTTGGTGCTCGGCTCTTCGATGCCCCAGCCGTCGAGGACGATGATCTTGCCGTCGGATGCCCGGTCGGACAGCGCGGAGCGCAAGGCCAGGCGGATCATCTTCTTGGGCGTCTTCTGGGCGTAGCTGCGCGGCTTGGGGGCGTGCGTGACGCCACCACCCACCCACTGCGGCGACCGGGTCGAGCCCTGGCGAGCCCGACCGGTGCCCTTCTGGCGCCAGGGCTTCGCCCCGCCGCCACGGACCTCGGCTCGGGTCTTCGTGCTCTGGGTGCCCGACCGGCGAGCAGCGAGCTGCGCGGTCACCACCTGGTGCATCACGGGCACGTTGGGTTGGACGCCGAAGGTGGCCTTGTCGAGCTCGACCGAGCCGACCTTCGAACCACCAACCGAGCGCACGTCAACGGAAGTCATGCGTGCTTGCCTCCCTTGACGGCGTCGCGGATGACCACGAGGCCGCCCTTTGGACCGGGAACGGCACCTCGGACGAGCAGCAGGTCGCGCTCGGCGTCAGCGCTCACGACC
>JBEEGB010000508.1:0-3252 GCA_041166585.1 Acidimicrobiaceae bacterium | reverse complement strand
CTGTGCCCGCCGATGTGGATCGGCACCGACGGCTGTGCCGGGCGCGGCCGCATGATCGCGTCGTCGAACGACGTGAACTTGCCGTGCACCGTCGCCTTGTCATCGGTCCACAGCGCGCGCATGGCGCCGATGTACTCGTCGAGACGCGCACCACGCTCCTCGAACGGCACCCCGATCACGTCGAACTCCTCCTCGAGCCAGCCGGCGCCGACGCCGAGGATGAGCCGGCCTCCTGAGAGGTGGTCGAGCGTGGCGACCTCCTTGGCCGTCACCACCGGGTTGCGCTGGGGGAGGATGAGGATGCCCGTCGCGAGCTTGATCGTCGACGTCGCCGCGGCCACGAACGCGAGCCAGATGAGCGGGTCGGGGATCGGAGCGTCCTCGCCGCCGGGCATGCGCCCGCCCTCCGCGTACGGGTACTGGCTCTTGTAGCCAGCCGGGACGACGACGTGCTCGACCGTCCAGAGCGACTCGAAGCCGGCCGCCTCGGCCGCCTGGCCGATGGCCACCGCCCCGTCCGGCTGGGCGAATCCCATGACGTTGGCGAACATGATCCCGAACTTCATGGTGCTCCTCGTTGCTCTTCTGATCGGTGCTTCACACAGCCATCACATGACTGAGGCACCGTAGCCCGATGGCCGCCACCGCCGACCGGACGACGATCGCGTGGCTCCACCGCCGGGCCGGCTTCGGCCTCGCGCCCGGCGAGCTCGACGCCCGCGGCGCGGACGGTGTGGCCGCCACGATCGACCGGCTCGTGGATCCGGATGCCCATGGCGTTCCGGTCGCGCCCGACCCCTGGCAGGACGTGACGCTCAGCGCGCCCGAGTACCGCCAGGGCATGACCCAGGCCGAGAAGGTGCAGCTGCGTCAGACGCTGCGCACGGAGGGCTTCGCGGCGATCGGCGCGTGGATCGACCACCTGGCCGCGACGCCACGGCCGCTCGAGGACTGGATGGCCTGGTTCTGGCACGGCCACCTCGTATCCGGGCTCGACAAGGTGAAGTCACCGGCGCTGCTCGTCCGCCAGCTGCGGACGTACCGCGGGCTCGCGCTCGGCAGCTTCCCCGAGCTGGTCAAGGCCGCCACCATCGACGCAGCGATGCTCGTCTACCTCGATGGCCGGGAGAGCACGGGAACCAGCCCCAACGAGAACTACGGGCGCGAGCTGATGGAGCTCTTCACGCTCGGCGTCGGCCACTACACCGAGGACGATGTGAAAGCCGCCTCCCGCGCGCTCACGGGCTGGCGGCTCCGCCTCGGTGATGCGCAACCCGCGCTCGTCGCCAGCCGGCACGATGACAGCCGGCACCGTCTGCTCGGCGTCGACGGTGTGCACGACGTGGACACGGTCGTCGCCACGGTCACCGGCCAGGAAGCGTGCGCGCCGTATATCGCGGGCAAGCTCGCACGCGCCATCCTCGGGACGGTCGACGACAGCGTCGTGGCCGACCTGGCCCGCACGTTCGTCGCCGGCTCGCTCGAGGTGCGACCGTTGCTGCGCGCCATCCTCGAGGCCGGTGCCTCCGGCAAGGGCAGCGGGTTGGTGTGGGCTCCCGTGCCGTGGCTCGCCGCCGCCCAACGCGCGACCGGTGCCACGGTCGCGATCCAGGATCGCCTGAAGCTGTTGCGCGACGCCGGGCAGGTCCCGATGTTCCCACCGAACGTCGCGGGGTGGCCCGGAGGTGCCGCGTGGTTCGGCGCGTCGACCGTCGTGGCTCGCTACAACCTGGCGACGGCGCTCGCCGCGGCGACCGCAACCGACAACCCTGCGCAGCAAGCGGCGGCAGCGGGCGACGTCGACGCGCTGGCCGACGCGCTCGGTCGACCGGAGGGTTGGAGCGACGCCACCCGCGCCGCGCTCGGACGATCGGGTCTCGACGCAAAGGCCCGGCTCGCGCTCGCCCTCTCGTCCCCGGACCACACGCTCGCATGAACGGACCGACCCGATGATCAACCGTCGCCAGTTCCTCGGCCTCACCGGCGGAGCCGCCATCACCGGCACCGCGGCCTGGGCCGGGCTGCTCAGGGAGCACTCGTCGTCCGCCAGCCACGCGGGCACCTCGCCGTCGACCAGCTCGGCCACGGCTGGCGCATCCGGCGCGGCCGGCGCTGGCGATCGCATCCTCGTCGTCGTCCAGCTCAGCGGTGGGAACGATGCCCTCAACACGCTCGTCCCCGTCGGCGACGGTCGTTACCACGACCTTCGCCCCACGCTCGCGCTGGCCGACGACGCCATCGTGGGCCTGCCCGGCCGAGGCGACCTCGCGCTGCACAAGTCGCTCACGCCGGTCGTGCCCCTCATTGACGCAGGCCACCTTGCGCTCGTCCCCGGTGTGGGCTTCTCCGCCGACAGCCGCTCGCACTTCGAGTCGCTCGCATCCTGGTGGACCGCGAGCCCCGAGCACGCGTTGACCACGGGTTGGATCGGACGCTGGCTCGATGCCACGGGCGTGGCCGACGACAACCCGCTCGCCGCGGTCTCGCTCGGCAGCGGTGCGGTCCCCGCGCTCCGCGCCGAGCGCGCCGTGGCCACCGCGGTGAACGACCTCGCCGGGTTCAAGCTGCGCAGCCGGGGGACGTCGGCGGCCGATGCCTTCCTGGCCACCTCGTCGCCGGCGTCGACCGACGCGCTGCTGGCGTCGGCGCAAGAGGCCGTGTCCACCGCGGGGCGGGCCCTCGACGTCCTGTCCAAGGCGACGACCGCCAACGCGGTGGCGGGGGACGACACGTCCGCGGGCACGGGACCCATCACGACCGGGTTGCAGGCCGCGGCGGAGGTGATCGACCTCGGCGTGGGGACGCGTGTGCTGCTCGTCGGCGGCGCGGGGTTCGACACGCATGCGCAGCAGGCGGCGACCCACGCCGACCTGCTCGCCGATCTGGCTGGTGGCATCGCCGGCTTCTTCACGACGCTCGAGCAGAAGGGCCACCTCGACAAGGTGCTGCTGCTCACGACCAGCGAGTTCGGCCGGCGCGTGGCGCAGAACGGCAGCGGCGGCAGCGACCACGGTCTGGGCGGCGTCCAGCTGCTCGTCGGCTCACGGGTCAGCGCGGGCGTGCACGGCACCGTCGACCTCGGCGACCTCGTCGACGGCGACCTGCGCGCCGCGACCGACGCGCGCTCGCTGTACGCCAACGCCCTCGACTGGCTCGGCGGCCCCACCGACGACGTGCTCGGCGCCCCCTACGACCGCCTCAACCTCGTCACCACCTGACCTCGACCGCTCACCGCGTTCACCCCCCGGGGTT
>JBEEGB010000507.1:0-11133 GCA_041166585.1 Acidimicrobiaceae bacterium | reverse complement strand
CGCCAACCTCGCCCGCAGCGAGATCCGCGGGATCATGCGCGAGCTGCTCCGACGTCACCCGGGGATCGAGCTGACCGGCCCGGTCAAGCGCATGCGATCCGACTTCATCAACGGCATCAAGTACATGCCCGTCTCGCTCAACCCCTGAAAGGACGACCGTCATGCAGACCGAGCTGGCCAAGCGCCTCGGCATCGAGTTCCCCATCTTCGCCTTCACACACTGCCGCGACGTCGTGGCCGCGGTGTCGAAGGCCGGCGGCTTCGGCGTGCTCGGTGCCGTGGGCTTCACCCCTGACCAGCTCGAGGTCGAGCTGGCGTGGATCGATGAGCATGTCAGCGACAAGCCGTACGGCGTCGACATCGTGATCCCCGGCAAGTACGAGGGCATGGGCGTCGACGACGCCGAGAAGCTCGAGGCCGACCTGAAGGCGATGATCCCCCAGGAGCACCGCGACTTCGTGCAGAAGATCCTCGCCGATCACGGCGTCCCTGAGGTCGCCGACGACGAGCGCATGCAGGAGCTGCTCGGCTGGACCGAGGCGACGGCCAGGCCACAGATCGAGGTGGCGCTCTCGCATCCGAAGGTGAGGCTGATCGCGAACGCGCTCGGCACGCCGCCCGCCGAGATCCTCGAGGAGATCCACGAGAGCGGCCGGCTCGTCGCCGCGCTGTGCGGTGCGCCCAAGCAGGCGCTCGCGCACAAGGCGGCCGGCGTCGACATCGTGATCGCGCAGGGCACCGAGGGCGGCGGTCACACCGGCGACGTGGCATCGACGGTGCTGTGGCCCGAGGTGATCGACGCGGTCGCTCCGACCCCCGTGCTGGCGGCAGGTGGCGTCGGCAACGGGCGGCAGGTCGCAGCCGCGCTGGCCATGGGAGCGCAGGGCGTGTGGACCGGGACGCTGTGGCTGACGGTCGAGGAGGCCGACATCCCGCCCGGCCAGATGGAGACCTACCTCGCGGCGACGTCGCGCGACACCGTGCGCAGCCGCTCGTGGACCGGCAAGCCGTGCCGCATGATCCGCAACGACTGGACGGATGCCTGGGAGGACCCGGCCAACCCGAAGCCGCTCGGCATGCCGCTGCAGTTCATGGTCACGTCCAACGCCGTCCAGCGCGGCAACCGCTACCCCGAGCAGGCCAAGGCCGTGAACTTCAACCCGGCCGGCCAGATCATCGGCGACGCCTCGAAGGTCCGCCCCGTCAAGGACGTGATCTTCTCCCTCGTCGAGGAGTGCATCGAGTCCTCCGACCGCCTGGCCAAGCTCCTCGCCGGCTGAGTGCCTCTACCCTCCGAACTTCGGAGGGAACCGAGCGGAATTCGCACCGTTCGCATCCAACATTGGCCAGGGGGTCGTCGTGGGGTTTGAGGGGGTGGGGGTGTTCCTGCCGCAGATGCGGATGGACCGCGCCACCATCGAGGAGCGGGTGCTCGTCGCGGAGGAGGCGGGGTTCCACTCGGTCTGGCTGATGGACCACATGGCCCCGCCCATGGGCGCGGAGCACGACTCGTTCGAGGGGTGGACGCTTGCGACCTGGTTGGCGGCGCGCACCAGCACCATCCGCCTCGGGCACCTCGTGCTGTGCGCGCCGTTCCGCCACCCGGCCCTGCTGGCCAAGATGGCCGCGACGCTCGACGTCCTGTGCGACGGGCGGCTCGAGCTCGGGCTCGGATGGGGTTCGGTTCCCGACGAGCTCGTGCGCTACGGCTTCGGCGACCACCCTGCCGCGCACCGCGCCGCGCACCTGGAAGACACCCTCGAGGTGCTCGAGCGGATGTTCACCGGCGAGCCGTTCTCCTATGAGGGCAAGCACCTCTCCATCACCGAAGCGCTCGGGCGTCCGAGGCCGGTGCAGGCGAAGGTGCCGATCCACCTCGGCGGCGGCGGGAAGCGCCTGACGCTCCCCCTCGTCGAGCGCTATGCCGACTGGTGGAACTGCCCGACCTACGCCCTCGACCAGTTCGACGAGCTGAAGCCGCTCACCGGCACCGCGCGCGTGTCGGTCCAACGGGTCGTCGCGCTCGCGGCCTCGTCGCACGATCGCGAGGAGGTGGTGGCCACCGCGGAGCGCCGCTTCGGTCGCTGGGGCGGTCTCGTGGCGGGCACGCCCGACGAGGTGGTGGCTGCGCTGCGCGCCGACCGCGAGCGCGGCGCCGAGCTGTTCATCGTGCAGCTCACCGACTTCGGCCAGCCTTCGACGCTGCGGCTCTTCGCCGCGGAGGTCACTCCCGCCCTGGGTTAGCGGCTCGGGAGAGCGGCGGACGCTTCGCCTGCCACCTTCACCTCGCCCGCCTCGTTGGCGAGCTGCACGTCGAGGTCGACGATGCTCTCGCCCTCGTCCTTGCGCTTTGCGGTCACGACGACCTTCGACGTCAGCACCTCACCCGGCCACGTCTGCTTCGTGAAGCGGACCTTGAAGTGCTTGAGGTTGCCGATGCCGACGTAGTCGGTGATCGCCCGGCCGAGCAGCCCCATCGAGAACATGCCATGCCCGAAGACCGACGGCAGGCCGGCCTCCTTGGCCTTGACCTCGTCGTGGTGCATGGGGTTGAAGTCGCCGGACGCGCCGGCGTACATCACGAGGTCGGTTCGGGTGAGCTCATGGCTCACGACCGGAGCCTCGTCGCCCTCGTTCACATCGTCGAAGAACAGCTTCGCCTCAGCCACTGCAGCGCGTCCCCCTGGGTCCCGTGTTGCCGGTCATCCTACGATCCCTGACACGCGTGTCAACTTTGCGGGAGGTCATCCGACCGGGAGGCGGAAGCCGTAGACGCCGCTCGCCGGTGAGAGCGGCGACGCCCCGACGAACGGGTCGAGCGCGCCACCACCGAAGGCCTTGAACTCGACGTCGGTGGTGCGGGTGCCTGCCCCGATGAAGACCCGGTCACCGACGATGGCCGGCGCCGAGGACGGCGCCCCACCCACGGGGATCGTCGCCAACAGCACGCCGGTGGACGCGTCGTAGGCCTGCAGCGAGAAGTCGAACGTCGACGGCACGAGCACCACGCCGTTGGCGTACGTCGGTGCGCCGTAGGACTGCCGGGCCAGCGGGGATCGCCACAGCAGCGCGCCGTCGCTGGCTCGCAGGGCGCTCAGCGACAGCAGGCGGCTCGGGTCCTCGAGCAGCGTCGAGTCGAGGGAGAAGCCGTCGTCGAACGGGCCCTTGATCGGTGTCGAGATCGCCGTCGTCACGAAGATGGCATCGTCGGCCCCCACCTTGCCGACGGCAGGAGTTCCGATCACCCCACCGACCGCGAAGTCAGTGGTGGCGTGACCGCTCTCGCCCACGTGGGTCGACCATGCCAGCGCGGCGCTGCCGTCCGCAGCCGGCTGCTCGGCGACCGCGTAGTACCAGCCGTCCTTGCTGCCGTTGCCGACCAGACCCCCGGGAAGGACGTTGGCGGAGGCGCCGAAGTCGTCGTCGTATCGGGTCGAGTCGCGAGGCGGGTGGAACACCCACTGCATCGCACCGCTCCTGAGGTCGACAGCCCACATCGATTCGCCGGTGGTGACGCCGTCGACCGAGCACGAGCCGGTGCCGAAGAAGGCGAGGCCGCGTGCGACGTCCACTGCAGGCGACGACCACACCGACGCACAACCGCTCCCCGTGCCCGAGCCGACCGTGAGCTGGTCGGGGCCCGTGTAGGTGGCGGGTCCTTCCGGATCGAACTTCCACCGCGGCTCGAGCTTCCATTGAGGTTCTGGCCCGGCCGGGGTGAGCGCGACCTGGACGAGGCCGGTGCGCCCGACGTTCTGATCGTTGTGCACGTCGAGGCCGACGAGGACGCGCGTCTCTTCACCGATCGTCACGACGGCCGGGGACGACTCGACCTCGACCTGGCGCTCGGAGCCCTTGCAGCGCACCGCGGGGTCGGACCGCGGATCGAGGCAGATGCTCGCGACCTTCGCACCGGTGGCGGTGTCGAGGGCGTAGAGCGTTGCGCCGCCGCCGAACAGCACGAGCTGGCGGCCCGCCACGGTCGTGACGGCCGCGGACGAGACGATGCGCCCGAACGCGACCGAGTTCGTGTCGTCGACCGTGAACGTCCACCGCGGCGCGATCGGACCGGGACCCGCATCGGCCGGAAGCGCGTAGAAGGTGCCGGCCCAGTCACCGACGTAGACCGTGCCGTCCACGACGGTCGGTGACGCGGTCACCGAGTCGGGCGTCGGGAACACCCAGTCGGGGCTGAGCGCGGGCGCGGTGAGCGGCGACAGCGAGGTGCAGCTCGCAGCGGTCGCGAACGAGTGGCCGACGTCGTGGCCGTACATCGGCCAGTCGCACGGGTTGGGTTGTGGGTCGGCGGCGCGGGCCTGGGGCAGGACGCCGGCCGCCAGACCACCTACCGCGAGGCAGAGGAGCGCCGCCCGCGCTCTTGGTCCCACGTCAGCAGCCGGTCGAGACCTTGACCTGGCCGGCGCCGTTGGTCACCGGTGAGGGGGGAGCCGTCACCTGGCCGCCACCGACGATCACGCCACACGTTCCGGCGTAGACCGCGGTCAACGGGTAGGGACCGATCGGCGAGCCTTCGGGGTTCGGGTCTTCGTACACCTGCGCGCCGGGCTCGACGTAGGCGGTCCCCTCCTTGTTCTGCCAGGTGGTGATGCCACCCGGCCCGCAGTCGGCCGCCGTGTCAGACGGACCGCCGCAGCTCGCCGGGTCCCACTCCTTGCCCTGGTAGTCGGCCACGTCCCGTTGCCCGGTCCCGCCGCCCTGGTACGCGACGCGGCGCTGGGTCTGGACCGACTCGCACACGCCGTCGGCACACGAGCCGAAGCCGGCGTCGACGAGCGGGAGGGGATGCGTCAGGAGGTAGCTGACGTCTCCGCCCTGGATCGCGGCCAACCACCTCGCGACCGTGGCGGGATCGACGTTGTACACGACGGCGCCACCGTCGCTCGGGCCGTCACCGATCTGCTCTGACGAGTCGTGCTCGCCGTTGTCGAGGTTGTCGTCCGCGCCGAAGTAGACGAACACACCGGTGGTCGGATCGATGGTCCCGTGCTCGAGCTGCGGTGATGTCGGGTCGACGGACTGACCGTCCGCGGTCTGCGCGAAGCCGGCGCGCACGGCCTCGTCGCCGTTGCCGTCGCGGACGTTGCCGGTCAGGCTCTGGCAACCCGGCTCGGTGCTGTCCGGGTGGTCGGAGTCGTCAGCATGGCCGGTGCAGCCCTGCCGCTCCGGCCGGTAGTTGCCGTCGCTCACCCCGGCGACGGCAACCCCGGCGAACCCGACGGTGATCGCTGCCGCCAAGCCCGCGATGGCCCAACGCCGTTCCCGTGACCCCATCACGCATCTCCCCCATCGCGGACCTGACGGAGACGTCAGGTTCCCTCCGATGTCCGAGTTCGCCGCTTTCGACGCCTTCTCCTGCTTTGTTCCCCGGGGTTGTCAGCTTCCCCCATCCGTTTGTGCGTTGCTGGCTACGGATTTTCCGAAGTCAGCACCGCACAATCGAGAACGGTCAGTCGAGGAGGAGGTCGGCGAGGCGGTCGTGGTGCCAGGACTGGGTGCCGAGGAGGTGCTCGCTGGCGTAGGCGCGGCGGATGAAGAGGTGCAGGTCGTGCTCCCACGTGTAACCGACACCGCCATGGATCTGGATGCCGTCCTTCGCGCTGCGGGTCGCCGCCGCGCCCGCTGCGGCCTTGGCGACGTGCGCGGCCCGGTGGCGATCGGGGTGGTCGGCGTCGACGCACATCGCCGCGTAGTACACGGCGCTCCAGCCTCGCTCGACGGCGAGGGCCATGTCCGCGAGCTTGTGCTGCACGGCCTGGAAGCTGCCGATCGGGTTGTCGAACTGCACGCGCTCCTTGGCGTACTGGATGGTGCGCTCGAGCAGCGTGCGCGCCGTGCCCAGCAGCTCGGCCGCGAGCGCGACGGTGGCGCGCTCGATCCACCGCTCGAGATCGCCTTGGTGCGCGAGCTGGCCTCGATCCGATTCGTCGACCTCGACCTCGAATAGACGTCGGGTCGAGTCGAGCGAGCCCACCCGCCGGACGCGCAGGTCGGTGGCGAACGGCCAGATCGACGGTCCCGGGTAGCGGACCGCGACGCGGTCGACGCGATCGGCCTCGAGCACGAACGCCCGCACGCCGTGCGACGGGGTGTCGAACGTCCACCGTCCGTCGAGGCCGGCCCACGCGACGGTGCCGGTGAGCTCGCCCGCCGCCACCTCGTCGGCTTGGTCGTCGTAGCCGAGCGCGCGCAGCAGCGGGAGGTAGAGCACGCTCGTCGCGAAGTACGGGCCCGGCGCGGCGACAGCACCGCACTCCTCGAGGAAGAGGCACTGGTCGACGAGCGGACCGTCGCCGAGCACGACCCAGTCGCGCAGGTGGCGCCAGAGTGGGTCGGCAGCCGACGGGTCGTCCAGGTGCGCTCGCACCAACGTCGTCGGGCACTCCTTCGTGAGCAGCGCCCGCGCCGTGTCCCGCAACAGCACCTGCTCGTCGGTGAGGGTGAAGTCCATCAGTGCCTCAACGCGGCAGGCCGAGGATGCGGGTGGCGATGATGTTGCGCTGGATCTCGCTCGAGCCACCGGCGATGGTCGACGCGAAGCTCACGAAGAACGAGTGGCTCCACCGGCCGTCCTCCTCGCCTCGCTCGGGGTCGACGACCGCGCCATAAGGGCCTTGGAGGTCCATGCCCAGCTCGTACAGCGACTTCCCGAGCTCGGAGGTGGCCATCTTCAGGTAGCTGTGCTCGGGTGCGGAGCTGCCCTGCGCAAAGCCGGCGAAGCCCTTGTACCCGAGCGCGCGCAGCGACGCGACCTGGACGTACGCCTCGGCCAGACGGCGGCGCACGCCCGCGTCGCCGTCCAGTCCCAGCCGCTTCGCCAGCGCGCACAGGTCGTCGACCGCCTGCTGCACCATGGCCACCGACTGCAGCCACAGCCCCCCGCGCTCGTGGGCGAGCGACCCCATCGTGATGCGCCATCCGTCGTTGAGCCCACCCACGAGGTTCTCGGCCGGCACCTCGACATCGGTGAAGAACACCTCGGCGAAGTCGGTGGCGCCGGTGATGTGGCGCAGCGGGCGGACGTCGATGCCTGGTGTGTCCATGTCGATGATGAGCACGCTGATGCCCTTGTGCTTCGACACCTCGACGTTGGTCCTGACGTAGCAGAAGCATCGCTGCGCCACCATGGCGTACGAGGTCCACACCTTCTGCCCGTTGACGATGAAGCGGTCGCCGTCCTGCACGGCGCGCGTGCTGAGCGCGGCAAGGTCGCTCCCCGCGCCGGGCTCGCTCATGCCGATGCACCACACGTCGTCGCCTCGCACCGCGGCCGGGGCGAGCTGCTGCTGCTCTGGCGTGCCGAACTCGAGCAGGCTGGGCGCCACGATCGCGTAGCCGGGGAAGTGCGAGCTGCGTTGGATGCGCCGCTGGGCCAGCTCCTCCATGTAGAGCAGCGTCTGCACGGGCGTCGCGTTGCGGCCGCCGAGCTCAGGCGGGTAGGCGGGGATCATCCACCCGTGGTCGAAGAGCGTGGCTTGCCACCGCCTGGCCCACGCCGGGATCACCTCGTTGCCGTCGTCTGGATTGCCACCGTCCTGGAAGTCGCGGCCGGCGCGCGCTTCGGGCGGGGCGTGCTCGTCGAGGAAGGTGACCAGCTCGGCCCGGAACGCCTCGTCGTCGGCGGACCAGCTGAGGTTCACTCGGGAGACGGGAAGAAGAACGGCGGGATCGAGCCGTCGGCCTTGGCCAGGAGCTGTGCCTTCACGCCGTCAACCGAGTCGATCGTCCACGGCTTGTCGCTCGTGGCCTCGGTGAGCGGGCGCCAGCCCTCGAGCAGCTGCACCTGGCCGCCCTGCACCTTCACGACCTGACCGTTCAGCTCCGCGGACAGGTCAGAGGCGAGCCAGCAGGCCACCGACGCGACGTTCTCCGGGGCGAAGCGGTCGAAGTCACCTTCCTTGGGCTGCATGTGCTCGCCCGCGATCGCTTCGGTGAGGCGGGTGCGGGCGACCGGCGCGATGCAGTTGACCCGCACACCGACGCGCTCGAGCTCGCGCGCCATCACGATGGTCATCGACGCGATGCCGGCCTTGGCGGCGGCGTAGTTGACCTGTCCCGCGTTGCCGTAGAGACCCGACTCGCTCGCGGTGTTCACGATGGCGCCGTGCGCGGGGACGCCGGTCTCTTTGGCGCGGCCACGCCAGTACGACGCGGCATGACGGCTCGTGCAGAAGTGGCCCTTGAGGTGGACGGCGACCACGAGGTCCCACTCGTCCTCGTCCATGTTGAAGCTCATCTTGTCCCGCAAGATCCCGGCGTTGTTCACGAGCACATCGAGCCCGCCGAACGTGTCGACCGCCTGCTCGATGAGCGCCTTGGCCTCGGTGAAGCTCGCGACGCTGCCGTAGTTGGCGACGGCTTCGCCGCCGGCCGCGACGATCTCGTCGACCACCTGCTGCGCGGGCGGGGCATCCTCACCCTCGACGTTCGCCACACCGCCGTCGGATGCACCCCCGAGGTCGTTGACGACCACCTTCGCGCCCTCACTGGCGAGCAGCAGCGCCTCGGCCCGGCCGATGCCACGGCCAGCGCCGGTGACGATCGCCACCTTCCCGTCGAACAGCCCCATCCATCCCCCTTCCCTGACACGGACGTCAGGTTGTTACCGTAGCCCGATGGCTGACGAAGCGCCGATCGAAGAGCTCATCCGCTACGAGGTCGAGGGCGGTGTGGCCCGCATCACGATCAACCGTCCGGACGCGGGCAACTCGCTCACCGCCGTCATGCGCGACCGCCTCGCCGACGTGTTCGACGAGGCCTCGGCCACCGTCGGCGTGCGCTCCGTGATCCTCAGCGGGAGCGGCGCCAAGCACTTCTGCACCGGCGCAGGGCTCGGTGGCCCGCAGAAGCCGGGACCCGCCCGTCCCGAGAACGCGCCCGACCGTGCGCTCGGCGACGTCGCCCGCATGATCCGGCGAGGGTGGCAGCGCCTCGTGGGATCGATCCTCGACTGCGAGAAGCCGGTGATCGCCGCGGTGAACGGCACCGCCGCCGGCGGCGGCGCCAACCTCGTCCTTGCCTGCGACCTCGTCCTCATGGCCGACAGCGCGCGGCTCATCGAGGTGTTCGTGCGGCGCGGCATCATGCCGGACGCCGGCGGGTGCTACCTGCTGCCGCGCGCCGTGGGGCTGGCGCGGTCCAAGGAGCTCATGTTCTTCGGGGACGACCTCTCGGCCGCCGACGCCGAGCGCATCGGCATCGCCAACCGGGTCGTGCCCGCCGCGGAGCTCGAAGCGCTGGCGTCCGACTGGGCCGGGCGTCTCGCGCAGGGCCCGACGAAGGCGCTGACGATGACCAAGTGGCTGCTCAACCGTTCGTACGAGTCGAGCCGTCAGACCGCGTTCGAAGAAGAGGCCTACGCGCAAGAGCTGGTGAACGCAACCGCCGACTCGACCGAGGGCATGACCGCCTTCATGGAGCGCCGTCCCACCGAGTTCTCCGGCTGGTAACGACGCATTGATCACTGTTTGTCCAATGCTTCGGAGGTAAGTTGACCGGATGCAGGTGGACGAACCGCTCGATTCGCTCGTCGAGGCCCGCCGCCGCCTCGCCGGCCAAGTGCTGTCCGCCGCCGCCCGCCACTCCGCGATCGTGGACCAGCTGGCTGACCTCGAGGCCATCCGCGACGAGCGCCCGTGGGCCCGCGAGGAGACCGCGCGCTACCTCGAGCTGCGCGAGGAGCGGCTCGCCGCCCGCCACCAGCACGACGCCGCAGTGCAGCGCCTCCGCCGCCTCCGCCCAGGCCCCAACCCCCGAAAAGCCTGACGCCACCGGCTACGCGGGGGGCTCCTTGCCGATGCGGACGTAGACCTCGTCCGGCATCGCGTCGACGTCCTTGTAGACGTGGTGCACGCAAAGCTCGCCGGCCCGCTCGGGCGGATGCTCGATCGACATCGGGGTGCCGCCCCACTCGAGCGCCTGCACCTCGTTGTTGACCGAGCAGTGCGCGCAGTAGACGGGCAAGGAGCCCCGCATGAACGTCCGGCCTGACCGCTCGCGCAAGGTGAGGTGGGGTCCGCCCTCGGTGTCGTAGCGACCCTCGTCGATGAGCCGGCCACCGCTGCCGCACCGGAACGAGAGCACGACCTTCTCGTCGTCCTCGTCGACCTCGCACGTCGCGCCGTTCGTGACCATGGCGCGGGCGATCGCCTTCGCGCGCGCGGTGGCCGGGAGCGTGTCCCAGTCAGGCCCAACCTCGCGGCGGGGACGGATGCAGTCCTCGCCGGTCGCCCGCAAGGCCCGCTCGACCGCCTCCTCGCCCAGCTCGCGACCGACGAACGACAGCAGCGAGGTGATCCACTCGACCGACAGCAGCTGGAGGCTGCGGTTGCGTTCAGCGGCGTCGTCGATGAGCGCGATCGCTCGCTCGCTGGCGCCCGCGAGGACCGCGGCCTTCGCCCGCTCCCACGCCGGTGACGTCATCGACTCGAGCTCTGGCCCGTTGAACGAGGTGGGCGTCATGGGCACTCCTTCAGCGATGGGAGAGGAGGAGGCAGCCCGCGAGGGGGCCACCGCCCGCGGCGGCCACGGCCACCTCGGGTTGGCGACCGCCGGGCCGCACCACCTGGCGCTCGCCGGCAACACCCCAGAGCTGCGCGCAGGCCTCGTGGAGGAAGCCGTACCCGTGCAGGCGGCCGGCCGAGAGCTGACCGCCGTGGGTGTTGAGCGGGAGCAGGCCGTCTCGCGCGATGCGCTCGCCGCCGTCGATGAACGGGCCCCCTTCGCCCTTGGCGCAGAAGCCGAGCGCCTCGAGCCAGCACAACGCGATGAAGCTGAAGCCGTCGTACAGCTCAGCGACGTCGACGTCCGCGGGTGTGAGGTCGGTGCGGGTCCACAGCTGGGCGGCCGCGTCCCGGAGCGCCATGGTCGTGAGGTCGTCCCACTGGTCCCACGACGGCCGGCCGTGGATCGCGGTGCCGACGGCCTCGACCGCGATCGGCGGGCGGCGGAGGTCGGCGGCGGAGTCGGCGCGCGACACGATCACCGCCGTCGACCCATCAGCGGGGACGTCGCAGTCGTAGAGGCACAGCGGGTCCGAGATCATGCGGATGCCCAGGTAGTCGTCGAGCGACATCGGATCGCGGTAGACGCCCTTAGGGTTCAACGCCGCGTTGC
>JBEEGB010000506.1:0-3132 GCA_041166585.1 Acidimicrobiaceae bacterium | reverse complement strand
ACGCCAGCTCCGTGCACTTCGCGTCGTACGCCGGTGTCGAGTGCATCGACGGCCCGCACCCGGTCGGGCCGATCGCCTACCGGGCCTTCGCCGCGGAGGTCGAGAAGGTCGCACCCCGCATGGGCGGTTCGGTGGCGAACGAGCTCCTGCCCTGCGCGTTCTGGCCGGCTCCCGTGAAGAGCGTCGTGGGGCCGGTCGCAGCCCACGGTGCGCCGCCGATCCTGGTGGTCGGCAACACGCACGACGCGGCGACGCCGTACGAGCAGGCGCAGCGCGTCGCCAGCGGCCTGGAGCGAGCGACGCTCTTGACCTTCGACAGCGCCGGGCACACGGCGTTCGGCTCCGGCAACCAGTGCATCCTGGATGCGATGACGGCGTACCTCGTCGACCTGCGCCTGCCGCCCGAGGGCACCATCTGTTCCCCGTAGGGTGATGGCCGTGAGCCCGAGCAGCGTCGAATTCAACTTGGCCCAGGTGCACGAGGCGATCGCCGCGGCGATCCCCGACCGTGAGTGCATCGTCTTCCGTGATCGCCGTCTCACCTGGAGCGACGTGAACGAGCGCACGCGCCGGTTGGCGAACGTCCTGGCCGACTCGGGGCTCGGCGCCCGACCCGGAGGACGAGCCGGCCTCGCCGGTCACGAGTCACACCAGGACCACCTCGCGATCTACGCGTACAACGGCAACGAGTACCTCGAGGCGATGGTCGGATCGTTCAAGGCCCGGGTCGCACCCGTCAACGTGAACTACCGCTACGTGGCCGAAGAGCTCCGCTACCTGCTCGAGAACTCGGCGGCCAAGGCGATCGTCTACCACTCGGCGTTCGCGCCGACGTTGGCCGAGGTGCTCCCGGACCTTCCCGACCTCCAAGTGCTGCTCCAGATCGCCGACGAGTCCGGCAACGAGCTGCTCCCCGACGCGCGGTGGTACGAGGAGGCGCTGGCGGCAGCATCCCCCGAGCTGCCGGCGTCCGCCAAGGACTGGTCGCCCGATGACCTGTACATCCTCTACACCGGTGGCACCACGGGCATGCCCAAGGGCGTGTTGTGGCGCCAGCACGACATCTTCCTCTCGGTGATGGGTGGCCGGGCCGGCACCGAGCCGCACGAGAGCGTCGACGCCGTCGTCGAGGTCGCGAAGACGGGCGCGATGCGGGTGCTGCCGGCTGCCCCGTTCATGCACGGTGCCGGGCACTGGATCGCCTTCCTCGCGATGGATGGCGGCAACACCGTCGTGGTCCAGGACGTGGTCACGAAGCTTGATCCCAAGGACGTGCTCGCCGTCGTCGAGCGCGAGAAGGTCAACTTCCTGCAGATCGTCGGCGACGCCTTCGGTCGACCGATCCTGGACGAGATGAGCACCGGCGCCTACGACCTGTCGTCGCTGTTCATCATCCTGTCCGGAGGCGCCGCGCTCAACTCGACGCTCAAGGAGCAGTTCCTCGAGCTGCTGCCCAACGCGATGGTCATCGACGGCATGGGTTCGTCAGAGGGCGGCGGTCAAGCCACCCAGGTGGCCACGAAGGGCGGCGACACCTCGACCGGCTCGTTCCTGCCGTCGCCGGGGAGCTGCGTCGTGAGCGAAGACCTCACGCGGGTGCTCGCGGCAGGCGACGAGGAGGTCGGCTGGTGGGCCACGCGCGGCAACGTCCCGCTCGGCTACCTCGGTGACCCCACGAAGACCGCGGCGACGTTCCCGGTGATCGACGGCGTGCGCTACTCGGTGCCGGGCGACCGGGCCCGCCAGAAGCTCGACGGCACGATCGAGCTGCTCGGCCGCGACTCGGTGACGATCAACTCGGGTGGCGAGAAGATCTTTGCCGAGGAGGTGGAGGCCGCCATCGGGCACAACCCCGCGGTGTACGACGTGGTCGTGTGCGGGCGAGTCAGCGAGCAGTGGGGCCAAGAGGTCGTTGCCATCGTGCAGCTGCGCGATGACGTCGACGCCGGTCCCGCGGTCGAGACCTCGCTACGGGAAGAGGCTGCGAAGCACATCGCCCGCTACAAGCTCCCGAAGCACTTCGTGTTCGTCGACACCGTCGTGCGCTCCCCGTCAGGCAAGGCCGACTACCGGTGGGCCAAGGACATGGCCGCCGCTGACTCAGCCTGAGCCGAGGAGATCCCATCGGTTGCCGGCGATGTCGACAAAGACTGCGACGCGCCCGTATGGCTCGCTGCGAGGCGAGCTCACGAACTCCACGTTGTGCGCGACCATCCGTTCGTACGTGGCTTCGAAGTCGTCGACGCGGAGGAAGAAGCCGACGCGCCCTCCGGCTTGCCGCCCGACGACCGAAGCCTGATCGTCGCCGTCGGCGCGAGCGAGGAGGATGCCCGTCTGTGCGCCGGGTGGGCGAACGATGACCCAGCGCTTGGGTCGCCCGTCGTCTGTCACCGACGGCAAGTCCTCAACCAGCTCGAACCCGAGCGCATCGGCGAAGAACGCGATGGCGGTGTCATAGTCCTCGACGACGATGGTCACCTGCTGAAGGATCGACATGGGCAGAGCATGGTCGCTCGTGGCCGACCCCTGAACGACGGCAGCGAAGGAGACTCCGACAGGCTGAGTCGCGACGGGAGCGCAGTATTCATTGTGCGCTGGTGATCGAGCATCGGCTCCGCGCGCTGGGCGAGGCGTTGTCATCCAATCTGACGGACGAGCAGCGCCGGCCGTACGCCGAGTTTCTCGACGCCAACGAACTCGTCCTCGCGCTCGAAATGCTGGCTGACTGGCTGTCGGAGGACGAGACACCGATCCTGGGTCAGGACATGACAGAGATGGTCGACCTCGCAAGGGCGATGGGCAACGAGGAGCAATTCAGCAGGCGCACTGTCGTAACCTGATTCCAGATGCCGACCACTCCAGCGCCAATCGCAGCAGAGAACTTCGATGCCGTGGACGACGACGAGCTCGTAGCCTTGGCCCTCTCCGCCGATCCAGATGCACCACTTCCGCCCGACGCCGTCAGCCTGTGGGACCTGGATGGTCACGATTCGCAGTTGCTGCCCGACTGGTACATGCCGGCGCCGATGAGCGGACGTCGTCGACTGGGCAGGTGGCAACGCCGTGTGGCCTGGCTGGTCGTGGCGACGTTTGTTCTGATCGATGCCTACGGCCTGTGCAGCACGTACGGCT
>JBEEGB010000505.1:0-4475 GCA_041166585.1 Acidimicrobiaceae bacterium | reverse complement strand
ACCGAGCGAGACTCGAATCTCAGCAGCCGCCGGCTCGGTCGGCGACCGTGCGTTGCAACCAGAGGTCCACGCCGTCGACGGTGTCGACCAGGCAGTACCCGTCTCGCACGAACCCGCTGATCGGGCTCGTGGCCAACGGGTAGCGGTCGCCCCGGTCGAGCAGTGAGGCCGCGTCCGCCACGAGCACCGGTGGGTGGAGCTGGAAGTCGGCGAGGAGGTCTCGGAGGGCGCCGGCGACCGGGTGGGCGTACGGCACCTCGTCGCTGCGGCCGCCGGTGATGCCGGTGATGAAGCCGATGTGCGGGAAGCGCGACGCGGGGAGACGGTTGCTCGCCCAGTAGAGCTGGGACACCTGGCCCCACACGAAGATCCGCTCGCCTGGCGTGGTGAGCGCGGCGATGCGTGCCGCCGGGCGCTCGTAGGGTTGGGTGGGGTTCACGCGATCAGGGACGAAGGCGAGCCCCACCCACACCACAGCGGACGCGGCGACCGCCCCGAGGGCGGCGCGTCGATGTCGGCAACCGGCCGCCAGCGCCGGCGACGCGATGAGGACGAGGGCCGGGATCACGGGCAGGAAGTAGTGGCCGAAGAACCGCAGGCCCAGGAGCGCGCCGAGCATGGCGCCGGCGAGCCACAGCCAGGCGTCTGCCGCCACCGACCCGCGTCGCGACGCGACGATCGCGCCGGCGATCAACCCGAGCTGCGACACACCGAGCAGCGCCCCCATCGCGAGCGCACGTCCCGCCACGCTCCCGAGACCGTCGAGGGAGACGTAGGCGTCGTTGCTCGTGAGCACCCACCGGATGTACTCGTGGGGGTCGTAGAGCAGCATCGGCGCGGCCAGCACCACCAACGTGACGCCACCAGCGACGATCACCGCGCGCCAGCCATGACGACGCCACAGCGCGAACGCGACCGCAGGCGCAGCGAGCACGCCGGTCTGCTTGCAGAGCCCCGCGAGCCCCAACCACAGCCCAGCGCGCAGCGGTCGCCCCGCGGCCGCATCGACGAAGGCGAGCGTGAACGGGAGCAACATGATCAGCTCGAACCCGGCCGCCTGCGCGTCCTCGGGCGGGAAGGCCGCGATCGCGAGGAGGAACACGCCGGCGCCGAGCACCACCGGCACCTCAGGGTGGCGGTGGTGGATCTCACGCGCCAGCACCAACGCGGTCGCGATCACGAAGACGAGCGCGACCGCCCTGAGCCATCGCAGGTCGTGCGAACCGGTCACCGCGAAGGTGGCTTGGGTGAGCCAGAAGACCACCGGCGGCTTGCGGTCGACCGTCCCCGTGTAGAGGCGATCGCCCGCGCTCATGGCGTGGGCGATCGTCGCGACCGTGCTCTCGTCGCGGTTGAAGAGCGGCAGGAACAGCGAAGGCAGACGTGTGGTCACCGCGATGGCGGCGACGATCCCGATCTCCCGAGCGCGGGTCAACCCACCACGTGCAAGCCGGCGTGGATGGCGCGGCCGTCAGGCAGCTCGATGCGTCGGGCGTTGGTGATCGGGCCGGCGAAGATGATCTCCGCGGCGAGCACTTCCCGCTGGATCGCGTCGGTGTGCGCCTCGAGCGCGGCCTGCACGTCGTGGTGGTGGCCGCTGTCGAGCACGAGGTGCACGCGGTCCGACACGTGGAACCCGAGGGCCTTGCGGATCTCGTTGAGCTGACGGATCACGAAGCGGGCCAGCCCTTCCGCCTCGAGCTCAGGGGTGAGCGCGAGGTCGAGCCGCACCAGCCCGAAGCCTGCGACCTCTGCCGTGCTGGCCGGATCGTCGGCGACCAGCTCGCGGACGAACTCGCCCTCGCCGAACGTCTCGCCGAAGACCGTGAGCGTTCCGTGCTCGGCGTCGTAGACCATCTCCGACGGCGGCGCCTTGATGAAGCGTTGCGAGTCCTTCCCCATGCGGGGGCCGACCTTGGACGGGACGAGCTTGAACTCGAAGCGTCCCAGCGACGAGTCGCTGCGCAGGTCGACGTGCTTCACGTTGGCCTCGTCGCGGATCAGGTCGACGAACGGTGCCAGCTGCGAGTGCTCAGACGCGTCGATCGTCAACGACGCCAGCGGTTGGCGGTTGGGGACGCCGTTCGACCTGCGGACGGAGGCGGCGGCCGAGCACACCTCGCGCACGTTGTCCATGGCCCGCACCAGATCGCGGTCGGCCGGTGCCTCGTCCTCCGCCGGCCAGTCGGTGAGGTGGACGGAGTCCTCGCCCATGAGTCCTGTCCACACCGCCTCGGTGGTGAGCGGCAGCAGCGGCGCGGCGATGCGGGAGAGCAGCGACAGCACCGTGTGGAGCGTGTCGATGGCATCCCCGTCGCCGGACCAGAAGCGGTCGCGGCTGCGGCGGATGTACCAGTTGTTGAGCGAGTCGACGAAGCGGAGGATGGCCGCGCACGCGCCGGACAGGTCGTAGGCGTCCATGCGGGCGGTGACGTCGTCGCGCAGCTCGCGCACCTTCGCGAACGCGTAGCGGTCGAGCACGTTGCCGCTCGGCGCGCCGTCGACGATGCGGCCCTTGCGGTCCGCCGCGTTGGCGTAGAGCGCGAGGAAGTACCACGCGTTCCAGATCGGCATGAGCACCTGGCGGACGGCGTCCTCCATCGGCTTGCGATCGGCCACCATGTCGCCGCCTCGCACCGCAGCCGACGACAGGAGCGCCCAGCGCATGGCGTCCGAGCCGACGGTGTCGAACACGTCGATCGGGTCCGGGTAGTTGCCGAGCCGCTTCGAGAGCTTCTGGCGGTCGTTGCCGAGCAGCACGCCATGCACCAGGCACGTGGAGAACGACGGGCTGTCGAACAGGGCCGTCGCGAGCACGTGCAGCGTGTAGAACCAGCCGCGGGTCTGGCCGATGTACTCGACGATGAAGTCGCCCGGGAAGTGCGACTCGAACCACTCCACGTTCTCGAACGGGTAGTGGACCTGGGCGAACGGCATCGACCCGGACTCGAACCAGCAGTCGAGCACGTCGCTCGTCCGGCGCATCTTCGAGCGTCCGGTCGGGTCGTCCGGGTTCGGGCGCGTGAGCTCGTCGATGGCGGGTCGGTGCAGGTCGTCGGGACGCACGCCGAAGTCGCGCTCGAGCTCGTCGAGGCTGCCGTAGACATCGATGCGGGGGTAGGTGGGGTCGTCGGACTTCCACACCGGGATCGGCGAACCCCAGTAGCGGTTGCGGCTGATCGACCAGTCGCGCGCGCCTTCGAGCCACTTGCCGAACGCGCCGTCGCGCACGTGCTCGGGCACCCAGTCGATCTGTTGGTTGAGCTCGATCATCCGGTCCTTGATCGCGGTGACCTTGACGAACCAGCTCGAGACGGCCTTGTAGATGAGGGGCGTGTCGGTGCGCCAGCAGTGCGGGTAGCTGTGCACGTAGCTCTCGTGGCGCACCACGACGCCCTTCGCCTTGAGATCCCGGATGACGTCTCCGTTGGCTTGGAACACCTGGACGCCCTCGTAGTCAGGGACCTCTGCGGTGAAGCGGCCCTGCTCGTCGACGGGGCACACGACCTCGATGCCCGCGGCTTCACAGACGCGCTGGTCGTCCTCGCCGAAGCCGGGTGCGAGGTGCACGATGCCGGTGCCGTCCTCGGTGGTCACGAAGTCGGCGGCGAGGACGCGGAACGCACCGGGGTGGTCGCGGAAGTAGGGGAAGAGCGGCGTGTAGGTGTGGCCCGCGAGCTCGGAGCCCTTGATGGTGCCGGTGCGGGTCGCGCCCTCGAGCTCCTTCTCGTACGCGGCGACGCGGGCATCGCCGATCACGTACTCGTGGCCGTCCTCCTCGAACACCGCGTAGTCGACGTCGGGGCCGACGGCGATCGCCAGGTTGGACGGGAGCGTCCACGGCGTGGTCGTCCACACGAGGAGGCGGCGGCCGTCGTCCAGCTCGAACCAGATCGTGAGCGCGGGGTCCTGGCGCTCGCGGTAGGCGTCGTCGAGACGGGTCTCGAAGTTCGACAGGGGCGTCTCGCACTCCCAGCAGTACGGCAGCACCCGGTAGCCCTCGTACAGGAGGCCCTTGTCGTAGAGCTGCTTCTGCGCCCACATGACGGACTCCATGAACTCGAGGTCCATCGTCTTGTAGTCGTTCGCCATGTCGACCCAGCGCGCCGACCGCGTCACGTAGGACGCCCACGAGTCGCCGGTGGTGCCGACCAGGCTCCGGCAGTACTCGTTGAACTTGTCGACGCCGTACTCCTCGATGGCGATGCGCCCGTTGACGCCGAGCTCCTTCTCGGCCTGCATCTCCACGGGCAGCCCGTGGCAGTCCCACCCGAAGCGGCGCTCGACGCGGAAGCCCCGCATCGTCTTGTAGCGGGGGACGGCGTCCTTCACGAAGCCGGTCAGCAGGTGCCCGTAGTGCGGCAGCCCGTTGGCGAAGGGTGGTCCGTCGTAGAACACGAACTCGTTCTCTGGGGAACGCTGCTCGACCGAGCGCTCGAAGGTGCGATCTTGACGCCAGCGCTCGATGATCCCGC
>JBEEGB010000504.1:0-4988 GCA_041166585.1 Acidimicrobiaceae bacterium | reverse complement strand
CTGGCGTCAATGCTGGCCGGATATGCGACGTGGTTGACGCCAGAACGAAGGGGTTGGGTCAGGAGAGGGCGGGGGCCAGCTCGGGGAGAGCGGAGTCATCGGCGAGCGACTTGGCGATGCGGCTGTGCCGGAGCTGGAAGGCGACATAGGCGACGAGGCCGCCACCGACCGGGAGCCAGGTCGACGCAGCGCGGTACGCCACGGCGGCGACGAGCGCCTGCTCGGCCGGGACACCCGCCACAGCGAGCGTGGCGGTGAGGCCGGCCTCGACGAACCCGAGACCACCCGGGGTGATCGGGATCATGCCGGTGATGTTCGCCGCGGCCAGGGCGGCGAGCGGCACGACGGGGTTCGGCGAGGCGCCGGCGGCGAGGAGCGCGGCGTACAGGGCCAAGTAGTCGCCGAGGGCCTTGCCCACCATCGCGAGGACGACCGTCCCCCGGTGATCGCCGAGCGCGGTGCGCATCGCGCTCCGCTCGGTGAGGACGCGTGCGGGCAGCTCGGCGGCGGCGGCACGGCACCGCGGCACTCGCAGCAGCACCCGCTGCACCGCTCGGGCGAGGATCAGCACCGGGCGATCCCAGATCAGCAGTGCGATCCCGGCCATGAGCGCCGCGGCGACCACCGCCGCACCGACCCAGACCAGGAACGCGAGCTGCGGATCGAGGTGCCCGGACATGAGCCCCACGGGCAACACCACCGCGGCGAGCGCGAGGAGGCCAGCACCGTGGAGCACCGAGAGCACGCCGATGCAGGTGGTTGCGGCGGTGAGATCGAACCCGGCGCGCCGCAGCATGCGCAGCTGCACGACCGCCCCGACCGGTCCCCCGGCCGGCAGGACCTGGCTGGCGGCGTTGCCGGCAAGGTGGGCCGCGGCCACGTCGAACCAACCGTCGGCCCGCAGGGCGATGCGGGTCAGCGCCCAGCCGGACACGAAGCCGACGAACACGAAGCCGACGATGGCGACGAGCCACACCGCTGGCAGCTCCGCGGCCTCCCCGATCTCGCCGTAGACCTCGACCATGGTCGGCGCCAGCGCGACCATCGCCGCCACGCCCGCGACGACAGCAAGCACTCGGGTCAATGGCCGGAACGAACGGCCCGACTGGTCGCGCAGCACTTGCACAAGGGCACCGTTCCCCAACAGTTCGACTTCGAGCCCCCGACGACCTGTCCCGATTGCGCAACGATCACTGCTCGGACATGATCGCCTCGAACTCGGCGACGGGGTCGCGGTGCGGGAGCCCGCCGACGTGGACGACCACCTTGCGTAGCGAGCCCGTGAAGCGGAACGGGGCGTTGTAGTCCTCGCCCACCGGAGGCCCTTGCTCCCAACCGCACGTGATGCCACCGCCGGTGATCGTGTAACGGGCCGGGTTGATGCGCCCGATCTCGCCGGTCGCCACCACGCGACCGTCGATGTGCAGCGACGCGGTGCCGCGAAAGTCGCCTGCGGTCTCGAAGACGAGCCCGAGCACGTGCGGGCCCGGGGGGATGGGCTCGTCCGCCTCCACCACGTAGCGGTCCTTGCCGACGTAGTTGCTCACGTAGCGCAACCGGCCGTCGAGCACGTGCAGCGACCAGCCCCCCAGCACCGTGCCCATCGCCAGCAGCACGCCATCGCCGGGGCCGTCGACCTCGGCGTCGATCGTGTGCGAGCGGTTGCGGACGTTCACGGTGACGGTCTCGGGCACCGGCGCCCCGTTCGGCCAGAACACGTACCGGCTGCGGGTGTCGTAGGGCCGGCGGGGCTCGAGCAGGGCAGCCAGCGGGCGGTTGTCGAGCGGGAGCACCTGGTAGCGGCGCGCCTCGTCCCACCAGAGGTCGACCAGCTCCTTCAGCTTGCCGGGGTGGACAGCGGCGAGGTCGTGGCACTCGGACGGATCCTCGGCCACGTTGAACAGCTCCCACACGTCGTCCTCGAACGGTGCGTCAGGGTCGAGCCCATCGTCGTACATCATCCCGAGCGGCTTGAACGTCACCGCCTTCCAGCCCTGGTGGTAGATGCCGCGGCTCCCGAGCATCTCGAAGTACTGCGTCGTGTGCCGCTCGGGGAGGTCGGCGGCAGCCGCATCGTCATCGAGCAGGTAGGCGAAGCTCGTCCCCTCGATCGGTCGCTGCTCGACGCCGTCGAGCTCAGCCGGCGCGGCGATGCCGGCGAGCTGGAGCACGGTCGGCAGCACGTCGATCGCGTGGGCGAACTGCCGGCGGACCACTCCCCCGGCCGCGACCCGGCCGGGCCAGCGAACGATGCAGGGGTCCGCGATGCCACCCTGGTGCACCTCGCGCTTCCACCGGCGGAACGGCGTGTTGCCTGCCATCGTCCAGCCCCACGGGTAGTTGTTGTGCGCGGTGGGCCCGCCGAGCTCGTCGACGCGGTCGCGCAGCTCACGCCGCCCGGCCGGGTCGCCGTTCCACATGCGTGCGTCGTTGATGGAGCCCTTGGCCCCGCCCTCCGCGCTGGCCCCGTTGTCGGACACCGCGATCACCAGCGTGTCGTCGGTCTCGCCCAGCTCGTCGATGAACGCCAGGACGCGGCCGATCTGCTCGTCGGCGTGGGAGAGGAAGCCGGCAAAGCACTCCATGAACCGCGCGGCGACGCGCTGGTCGTCGGGTCCGAGCGTGTCCCAGGCGGGCACCCACGGCGGACGCGGCGCCAGCTCGGTCTGCGGTGGGAAGAGGCCCATCGCCAGCTGGCGCGCGAACGTCGCCTCGCGCCACGCGTCCCAGCCGGCGTCGAACTGACCCGCGTAGCGATCGATCCACGCCCGGGGCGCGTGGTGCGGCGAGTGGCATGCACCGGTCGCGAAGTAGAGGAAGAACGGTTGCTGGTCCTCGACCGAGCGGAGCTCGCCGAGGTAGCCGATGGCGCGGTCGGCGAGGTCTTCGCTCAGGTGGTAGCCCTCCTCCGGGGTGCGCGGCGGCGTCGCGGCGTGGTTGTCCTGGAACAGCGAAGGCACGAACTGGTGCGTCTCGCCGCCGTGGAACCCGTACCAGCGCGAGAACCCTCGTCCGCACGGCCAGCTGCCGCGCGGCGCAGCCATGTGCGTCTCGTCCTCTGGCGTGAGGTGCCACTTGCCGACCGCGAGCGGCAGGTAGCCGTTGGCCGCGAGGATCTCGGAGAGCAAACCGTTCTGGCGCGGGATGCGACCCCAGTAACCCGGGAAGCCAACCGCGAGGTCCGCCACCCGAGCCATGCCGTTCGAGTGGTGGTTGCGGCCGGTGAGCAGGCACGACCGCGTGGGCGAGCACAGCGACGTGGTGTGGAAGTTCGCCAGCCGCACCCCTCCCTCGGCGAGCGCGTCGAGGTGTGGTGTCGCGATGTCGGATCCGTAGCAGCCGAGCTGCGCGTAGCCGACGTCGTCGAGGACGATCAGCACCACGTTGGGCGCACCGGGTGGCGGCGCCGGCTCCGGCGGCCACCACGGCGTCGACTCTCGCCAGCTCGGACCGATGACGCCACCAAAGCTCTCCGTTGTCACGCCGGCAGTATGCGCCAGACTGGACGGCCATGAGCTCGGGGATCATCGACTCGGACCAACACCTCTACGAGCCGCGCGGCATGTGGCGCGAGCACATCGACCCACGCTGGCGCGATGACGCGCTCGAGCTGGTCGACGACGAGCTGGGCTACACGTGGCTGTCTTGGCGAGGAGAGCCGCTCGACCTCGCGGACGTGCACCGGCCCGGTGACGTCAGCTCTTGCGGCACGCACCGCATCCGCCAGCGCAACGGCGAGCCTGCTGGCTACCGCTACGACGAGTCGTTGCCGGCGGAGTACTGGGAGCCGGCTGCGCGCCTCGGGTGGCTCGACGCGGTCGGGCTCGACGAAGCCGTGTGCTTCCCCAACTTCGGTCTGCTCTGGGAGCGGCGGCTCTCCGCCTCGCTGCCTGCGCTGCTGGCCAACATGACCGCGTGGAACCGTTGGTGCGGCGTCGTCGTCTGCGAGGGACACGGGCGCCTGCACCCCGTCGCCCACGTCTCCTTGCGCGATCCCGAGTGGCTCGAAGCCGAGCTGGCGCGGCTCGGTGCCGACGGCGTCCACCTCGCGATGGTCGCTCCCGCGCCCGTCGACGGCCGACCGCTCTCGCATGCCGACCACGAGCGGCTGTGGTCGGCGTTCGTCGAGCACGGCGTCACGCCGGTGTTCCACGTCGCCGACCAGCCTCGGGTGTTCGACGACTGCTGGTACACCGAACCCGAGGCGTTCGTGCCTGCGGTGGAGTCGGTGTTCCTCTGGGTGCCGCCCGCCCTCGCGATCACCGACCTCATCTTGAACGGCGTGCTCGAGCGCCATCCCGCGCTGCGCATCGGTGTCGTGGAGCTCAGCTCGATCTGGGTGCCGCAGTTCCTGCTCATGCTCGACGGCGGCGTCGACTTCACGGCGCGGCTCAACGGCGTCGACACGCGGCCGCTCGGCCAGCGTCCGAGCGACTACTTCCAGCGCCAGGTGCGCGTGTCGTCCTTCTCCTACGAGGACCCTCGCCGTCTCATTGCGCGAGGCGGCGACGTGTTCATGCTGTGCAGCGATTACCCCCACTCGGAAGGAACCGCGACACCGCTCGCCGACTACGAGCGAGCCGGCTGCGACGCCACCGCCTCACCCTCCCTCTTCCGCGACAACATCCGCTTCCTTCTTGGCTGACCAATTACGGTCGCCGCCGCGATGAGCACAGCGGGGCGGTGGAACCGATCGGTGGTGGCGCTGCTCATCACCGTGTTCTGCTCCTCTGCCGCGTCGATGGCCGGCGTCACCGCGCTCGGCAAGCAGATCTACGACATCACGGGACGCGAGCTCGACCTCGGGCTCCTCGGGCTGGCAGAGTTCGCACCGGGGCTGCTGCTCGTGCTCGTCACCGGAGCGGTGGCCGATCGCTATGACCGGCGCCGCGTCGTGTTCGTCGCCGCCGTCGGCGAGGCGGTCGTGACGCTCGGCCTGGCTGCCTACGCGGGATCGGCTCCCACCGCGGCCGCTCCCATCTTCCTGC
>JBEEGB010000503.1:0-3090 GCA_041166585.1 Acidimicrobiaceae bacterium | reverse complement strand
GGGACCACCGAGGTGAACAAGAACATCGTCGGCGAGCGGGTGCTCGGCCTGCCTCGCGAACCTGATCCCTGGCACGGCGTGCCGTGGCGCGAGGTGCCCCGCTCGTGACCTACTCCAGCTTCGAGTGCCTCATCGTCGAGCGCCGCGGCCCCGTCGGCTGGCTCATCAACAACCGACCCGACCAGCTCAACGCGATGTCGGCGCAGATGCGCGACGAGTTCGCCGTCGCCTGGAAGGAGCTCGACGCCGATCCCGAGGTTCGGGTGATCGTGCACACCGGCGAAGGCCGCGCTTTCCAAACCGGCGTCGACGTCGTCGAGATCGCGCAGGACGGCGTGGGCATGGAGCGCTACCGCGCGTCGCTCGAGGACTTCGACCTGCACTTCACGTCTTGGCACCAAGAGGTGTGGAAGCCGGTGATCACCGCGGTGAACGGCTTTTGCGCCGGCGGCGGCTTCCATTGGGTCGCCGATGCCGACATCGTGATCGCCGCGTCCGACGCGCAGTTCTTCGATCCGCACGTGTCCATCGGCCAGGTGGTGTCCATCGAAGCCATCGGCCTCATGCGCAAGATGCCGGTGGAGGCGGTGATGCGCATGGCGTTCCTCGGCCGTCACGAGCGGATGAGCGCAGCGCGGGCCTACGAGCTCGGGATGATCAGCGAGGTGATCGATCCGCCCGAGCGGTTGCGCGATCACGCGCAGCTGCTCGCCGAGAAGATCGCCCAGAACTCACCGGCCGCCATGCGGGCCACGAAGCGGGCGCTGTGGGCGGCGCTGGAGATGGGACTCACCGACGCCTGTCGGAACGGTGCCAAGGAGCTCGTCGCGATGTGGGGACACCCCGACCAGACCGAGGGCCCGCAGGCGTTCGCGGAGAAGCGCGCCGCGCAGTGGCGCGAGCTCGAGTGAGCTCCCTCGCCGAGCTGCTCTTCGCCGACGAGCTCGAGCCCGCCGACGTCGCGGTCTACTTCGGGGACAGCAGCGTCACCCGAGCCGAGCTGGTGAGCCGTGCCGGCTCGATCGCCGAGGATCTCGTCGCCCACGGCGTCACGACCGGTCAGGCCGTCGCCGTACGGCTGCCGAACAGCATCGAGCTGATCGCCACGCTGTTCGGCGTGTGGAAGGCGGGCGCGGTGTACGTGCCGGTCAACCCGCGGCTCACCCCGACCGAGATCGCGCGCACGCTCGACGCCGTGCGGCCCGCCGCGTTCATCGGCGACGACGACTGGAAGCCGACCGACGAGCCGGCGCGGCACGAACCCGACATCGCGCTGGTCCAGTTCACGTCGGGCACCACCGGGCGGCCCAAGCCCGTGCTCCTCCGCCACTCGGGCGTGCTCGCCCTCCTCGACGGCGTGATCGGCTCACTGCGCACCAAGCCCGCAGCTGAGCGCAAGGCACCGATGCCGAACCTCATCCCGGTCTCCCTGTCGTTGTGGGCCGGGATCTACCAGGTGCTGTTCGCGTTCCGCGTCGAGGCTCCGGTCGTCGTCATGGAGACGTTCGCCACCAAGTCGTTCGCCGAAACGGTCCGGCGCTTCGGCATCCGCTCGACGGTGCTGCCGCCGGCGGCGATGACCATGCTGTCCGACGACACGAGCATCGACGACCTCGCGCCGCTCAAGTACGTCCGCAGCATCAGCGCACCGCTGTCGCCGTTGCAGGCCCGTCGCTTCCAGCAGCGGTTCGGCATCACCGTTCTCAACGGTTACGGCCAGACCGAGATCGGGGGCGAGATCATCGGATGGAGCGCGGCGGCGGCGAAGGAGTTCGGCGAGACCAAGCTCGGCTCGGTGGGCCGGCCGCACGACGGTGTGAGCGTCCGTGCCGATGAGGTGGGCGAGCTGCAGGTGCAGACCCCAGCGCTGAGCGCGGGCTACGCCGATGGCGTCGACCTCTCCGATCGCATGACGGCCGACGGGTGGTTCCGAACCGGCGACATCGGACGCGTCGACGACGATGGGTTCGTGTGGATCGAAGGACGAGTGTCGGACATGATCAACCGCGGCGGCCTGAAGGTCTTCCCCGAGGAGGTCGCGGAGGTGTTGCGGTTGTCGCCGTCAGTTGCCGATGCCGCGGTCGCGGCCGCCCCCGATGAACGGCTCGGCGAGGTCCCGTGGGCCTTCGTGGTGCCCGTGGGGAACGCCGTCGATGTCGACGAGCTCTTGGCGTTGTGCCGCGAGCATCTCGCGCCCTACAAGGTGCCGGCGCGAATCGAGGTCGTCGACGCGCTGCCCCGCAACGAGATCGGCAAGGTCATGACCGCCCCGCTCGTGGCCGGCGTGCACCGATGAGCGGCCCAGTGAGCAACAAGGTCTACATCCACGAGCTGATCGACATCATCGGCCCGAACCGCGCCAAGTACATGCATCACATGACGGCCAACTGGTGCCCGATCGCCCGTGAGGAGCGCAGCCAGCTCTGCTACGGCGTGTGGGGCACGGTGGGCTCGACAGGGCGCTGGCCCGAGGTGGTCAACATGTGGGAGCTCGACGGCTGGGACGGGCTCGCCGCCAACTTCGACCACGAGCTCTCCCACCCGGCGATGCAGGACCCCTCGCTCGAAGCGTGGTGGGGCGTTGCCGCGGGGTTGCGGAGCGGCGGCTTCGATCGCATCCTCGAGCCTGCCGCGTGGGCACCGTCGATCGACGAGCTGATCGCGAGCGGCGCCGGCGGTTCGTTCTACGCGCACGAGATCATCACGGTGGCGCCCGGGCGCGCCCCTGAGCTGCTCGACAGGTTGCAGCAAACCGGTGAGCCAGCCGCGGCCGCGCTCGGCGTCAGCCTGCTGGGCGGGTTCCGAGTGGCGATGGCCGACGACTCCGAGTGCCTCGCGATCTGGAGCTTCCCGGACTGGCCGACGTGGGTCGCGTATGAGTGGGGCTGGACCGCCAGCGGCGCGATGGCCATGTGGCGCCGCGCGCTGCTCGACCTCGACGCTCGCTTCCGGCGCACGCTCATGATCGACGCGCCGTTGGCTCCGCTGCGCACACGACGCCAACCCATGGTCGAGGATCGCCTCCCGCTGGATCAGGTGTGACGGCACATCCTCTCCGCTACGTCGCCATCGCCGGTGTGTTCAACACGC
>JBEEGB010000502.1:0-3922 GCA_041166585.1 Acidimicrobiaceae bacterium | reverse complement strand
TTCCGGTCACGGTCTTCCTCGGCCTCGCCGCGACGATCTCACCGATGCTCTTCGCCCGCGTCGGCACACGGCCGGTGCTCGTCACCGGCGCGCTCCTCGCCGCGGCGGGGATCTATTACCTTTCACGCGTCCCCGTCCACGGCCATTACCTGCAAGACCTGTTCCCCGGCCTCGTGCTGATGGCGCTCGGGCTCGGCTCGATCATCGTCGCCGCCACCGTCGCCGCGAACGCTGGGGTTCCGGCCAAGCAGGCCGGCCTCGCCGCCGGACTCATCAACACCTCGGCGCAATTGGGAACCGCGCTTGGACTCGCAATCTTCTCCGCGCTCGCCACCGCTCGAAGCAATCATCTCTTCGCCGCCCACGCGGCACGGCCCGACGCGCTCACCTCCGGATATGGACGCGCTTTGCTTGCCTCGAGCATCTTCCTCGGTGGCGCGGCCCTGATCGCCCTCCGCACGACCAACTCGCGCGGCGAAGAACCACAAGAACAGCTCGACGCCGAGCTCGCCTTCGCCTCGCTCAGGACGTTCGAATCCTGATCAGAACTCCACGCCGTCGTGCGCACGAACCAGATCGATGACGAGCTCATCCGCCGCGCAAGAACCCAACGTCCGCAGTCGAACCCGGGCGACCCACGTTCGGGCTGACACCGGGCACGGACGTACACCTCCACGAGCAGACGAACCATCCGATACCTAAGGAGCATCATGACTCAGACCGCCCTACTAGACGACGTCACGAGGGCCCCGCTCGCAGACCGGCGAGCCTTCGTCACCGGGGGTACTCGGGGGATCGGCGCCGGCATTGTCCGTCGACTCGCCGCCGACGGCGCCGCGGTCGCGTTCACCTATCGAGAGAACACGTACGCAGCCAACCACCTTGAGGAGGAGATCATCGATTCCGGCGGTCAAGCGTTGGCCGTCCAGGCCGACAGTGCAGATCCGGAAGCGCTTCGTGCAGCGATAGCGAAGGCCGTCGGCCGGTTCGGTGGCCTCGAGGTCCTGGTGAACAACGCGGGCACCTCGCATGGGGCCCCCATCGAGGAGTTTCCGATGGCCGAATACGACCGGCTTCTGGCCGTCAACGTCCGAGCGGTGTTTGTGGCGATCCAGGCCGCCGTGCCGCACCTCGGCGCGGGTGGGCGGATCATCAGCATCGGCAGCGTGCTGGCCGACCGGGCCCCCATCAGCGGCATCAGCGTCTACGCGCTCACAAAGGCCGCGGTCGCCGGATTGACCCGCAACCTCGCCCGCGAACTCGGCCCCCGTGGCATCACGGTCAACACCATTCAGCCCGGTCCCGTGGCGACCGACATGAATCCAGACTCTGGGGAGTTCGCGGACGCCGTGCGGTCATTGACCGCGGTCGGCCATTACGGCGAACCCCACGACATCGCCGACGCCGTGGCATTCCTTGCTCGCGCCGAGACTGGGTTCGTCACCGGCACGGCCTGGAACATCGACGGCGGCTACGCCCTCTGAGCGTCCACGCCACACATCCTCCAGGTCTGTGCCTCACCCAGCACGACAGACAGCTCGCCACCACGAGGCGCTGGCTCGGCACCAAAGATTCCGATGGTCGTAGTGGGGGACCCCAACAGGAGGTAGTTCCCTGTGATCGAGCAGCAGGCCGTCTGGACGGATGACCGTCCCACAGCACCTTCCGCGTCAACCGAACGCGTCGCGAGCGCACGCCATCACCGGTTCAGCTCGCGGGCGGCCTGGCGGGAGTTCGCGCTGCTTGCCGGTGTCTACGCGCTGTATGCCGTCACGCGCCGGATCACCGCTGGAGGTGCCGACCGGGCGATCGTCAACGCGCGCCACGTGCTGCGCGTAGAGCATCTCGCCGGGTTGGCGCCCGAGGGGCGGCTCAATCGGGCCCTTTCCGACCGAGCCTTCCTCGCCCTACCTGCCGACTACGCGTACGCGTCGCTGCACTACGTCGTGACACTTGTCGTCCTGGTGTGGCTGTGGCGGGCACACCGGCAGGCCTACCTTCCGGCGCGGCGCACCCTCATGGCCGCGACACTGCTCGGTCTCGTCGGCTTCATGACGTTGCCCCTCGCGCCACCACGGATGATGCCCGGCTTCATCGACACCATGGCCGCCTTCGGGAAGGACGGTTGGTGGGGGACGGCAGCGAGCGCGCCCAAGGGGCTGGGTTCGCTCACGAATCAGTTCGCCGCGATGCCATCGCTCCACGTCGGCTGGGCGATCTGGTGCGCGGTGATGGTGGCCCACCACGCGCGGCACACGTGGATCCGCTGGCTTGCCGTTGCTTACCCCGTCGTCGTCGTACTCGTCGTACTGGGCACGGCCAACCACTACCTGCTGGACGCGGTTGCCGGGCTCGCGGTCCTGCTTGCCGGCTTTGCGATTTCACGTTCGGCGGTCCGATTCGGCCTGCTCAAACCTTCGCAGCTACGGATAGGAGCGTGATGACAATCCGAGCAAGCTCCCCGGGCCAGCCGAGCGATCACACACTGCCAGAGGCGGATGACATCGCACTCCCCATCGACGGATGGCATCTGCGCCACAGGGTGCAAGCAAACGGGCGTACCTGCATCGAGATCACCGATCATTTCAGCGACCTCGTCGCGATCATCGCGAGCACGACGCTGCCGATCCTTTCGGTGGATGCGGCGTGGCGCGGGCAGTGGTACGACGCTGACGGTGCCCGACAGTGGTGGGCCTTCGCCATCGGGCACGCGACGGTTAGCGGCGTCGAAGGTCCAGTCGTCACCTTCACCCGGCCGGTAGGACGTCATCAACTTCACCGCCGAGCCGTTGTCCAGCCGCTTCAATCGCAAGGACTCTGGATTGCATCGGTGCCCGGATTCTATGCGGCCGTGAGCTGTCGCCAAGAGTCCCGTGACACGGTACGACACCTCGTCAGCACCGCCCGCAAGAGAAGACCTGACTCACTAGCAGTGTCGATGCACGAGGGTCGCGAGAGGAGCGACGTCGACCTCAACGTGTTCTGGGATATGGCGCGCTCTGACTGCTTGAGCTAACCGAGCAGGAGGAGTTGCCTCGTGCTCGGCGAAGTCGGCCAGCCGAGGCACGTCCCCGACAGAGTCCCGGCTACGTTCTGTCGTTTGGGTGACTACTCCTGGTAAGGGTGCGCCGGCAGGATTCGGCACGTCCTCCACGCATGAGCTTCGTGTGCTAAGTTTTCGGGCGAGTTAGTCATCCAACTGACTCAAGCTTGGTGGAGCGGCTTCATCATCCTCGGATCGTCTACGCGCCGACGGCACGTCAAACCGCCGTCAAAGGAGATCTCGTGAGTGCGAGCATCGACATCCTCGACCCCGCCAAGCCCAGGCATGTCGCGATTCTGGCCTCGAATCCCGCGGTCTCGCCGGTAACCGGCTGGCCGGTCGGGTTCTGGTGGGGGGAGCTTGTCCATCCTTACTGGGAGCTGACAGAGCACGGCTACGAGGTCGACATCTACAGCGTCGATGGGGGCGCGCTCGTCGCCGACTCCTGGTCGGACCCGCGGGACGAGTCTGGCTTCTCGGCGGACGACATCCTCAGCCGCGGTTTCATCGCCTCGCCCAAGCACGCGGCCCTCGTCGAACAGAGTAGGCCGCTGGCCGACCTCGACCCGGCCGCCTACGACGCGGTCTTCCTCGTCGGCGGCCAGGCACCGATGGTCACCTTCGTCGACGAGCCGCGCGTGCACGAGCTCGTGCGTCACTTCTACGAGGCGGGGAAGGTGACCGCGATCGTCTGCCACGCCACGAGCGTCCTGCTCAAGACGACTCTCTCGGACGGCACGCTGCTCGCGGCCGGCAAGACCTGGACCGGGTTCGCCGACAGCGAGGAGGACTTCGCCGACGAGTTCGTCGGGCAACGGATGCTGCCGTTCCGGATCGAGGAGGAAGCCCGCAAGCTCGCGGGGACGAACTTCATCGTCA
>JBEEGB010000501.1:0-3319 GCA_041166585.1 Acidimicrobiaceae bacterium | reverse complement strand
CGGCGTGGCTCAGATCCCAGAGCATGAGTGCACCCGCATCGTGCACGCGTGCCGTGGTGGCGGCGATGTCGGTCAGCGCTGACGTGCGGTAGTCGACCGCCGACGCGACCACGAGTGCGGTCCGCTCATCGGCGTCGGCGCCGGATCCGAAGCGCACCGAGCGTCCGCCTCCGGCGCGCTCGGCGATCCCCTCGAGGACGTAGCGGTCAGTGGGGAACTCGTGCTCGGGGACGAGGAGGTCCGGCCGATCGGGACGCGCGTCGAGCGCGGCGACGGCGAGCTTGTAGAGGTTCACCGTCGTGGAGTCGCACACCAGCACCTCGCCCTCCCGCGCGCCGAGGAGCTCGGTGCCGACACGGTCGCCCACGGCTCGTGGGAGCTCGAGCCAGCGCGTCCAGCCCCGGACGAGGTCGTCGCCCCACTCGTGGTCGACCGCATCGCGGAGCCTCGTGCGGGTGGCGTGGGGCAGACGACCGAGCGAGTTGCCGTCGAGGTAGACGAGGTCGGCATCCGGGCGGGCGAAGCGATCGACGAACGCCGCCAGCGGATCGCGTGCGTCGAGTGCCTCCGCGTCACCGCGCGATGCAGCGGTCACACGAAGCGCAGCTCGTCGGTCTCGTCGGCCTCGACCAGCCGGGCGCACGTCGGGCAGTACCACCGGGCCTCGACCGGCGTGCCACAGGCGCCATGGTGCACGGGCACGGCGTTCGGGTCGCGCCCCGCGCCCCATTGCGACAGCAACCGCAGCGCTCCGGCCAGCTCGGCCCCGGCGGCCGTGAGGCGGTAGTCGAACCGGGGCGGGCGCTTCATGTAGGGCGTGGCCACGATGACGCCTTGCTGCTCGAGGTGGCGGAGCCGCTTGGACAGCACGTTGGGGGCGAGCCCGTCGAAGGCGTCGTGCAGCTCGTTGAAGCGGCGGGGCCCGTCGAGCAAGGCGCTCACCAGGAGCAGGGTCCAGCGATCCCCCACCCGGACCAGGGCCTCTTCCAGCGCGGTCAGCTCGCTCGCCACGGCACCATCCTGCCCCTTGCGTCGTCGAACATGGTGGTTACACTCGGGCCAGTCACTATCGGATCGCAAGTCACTAGCGACCGCCACGAGGAAGCAGGGTACGGCATGAGCGTCTTGGAAGATCTCGGTACAGCAGCAACCACTGCGCTGGCGAAGGCAGGTCCGTCGGTCGTTCGCATCGGCCGGGGCGGCGGCCGGGGTTGCGGCGTGGTGATCGGCGACGGGCTCGTCGCCACCAACGCCCACAACCTGCGGGGCGAGGAGGCCCTCGTCACCTTCGCCGGTGGGCGCCAGGCGGTCGGCTCGGTGGCCGCGCTCGACGTCGACGGCGACCTCGCCGTGCTCCGCGTCGACACGGCTGACGCGCCCGCCATCACCATGGCCGCCGACGGCGCCGTCACGGCCGGCCAGGTGGTGTTCGCCGTGGCCCGCTCCGCGACCGGCGGGGAACGGGTGTCGTTCGGGCTGGTGAGCGGGACCGAGCGGGCGTTCCGGGGCCCCCGCGGCCGGCGCATCAAGGGCAGCATCGAGCACACCGCCCCGCTGCCGCGCGGCTCATCGGGCAGCCCGGTCGTCGACGCCGATGGCGCTGTGATCGGGCTCAACACCAACCGCCTCGGCGAGGGCTTCTACCTCGCCCTCCCCGCCGACGATGAGCTGCGGAGCCGGCTCGAGGGTCTCGCCACCGGCAAGACCCGGGTGACCCCCCACCTCGGCGTCGGACTCGCCCCACCGCACGTCGCGCGAGCGCTGTTCCGCTCCGTCGGCCTCCCGGAACGGGACGGGCTGCTGGTTCGCGTGATCGAGGACGGTTCGCCTGCGTCCACGGCCGGCCTACGCGAAGGTGACCTGCTCATCGCCGCCGGCGACAAGGACCTCCGCTCCGTCGACGACCTGTTCGACGCGCTGGACGGCGACGCCACCGCCATCGACCTCAAGGTCGTCCGCGGCGCCGAAGAACTCACCGTCACGGTGACCTTCTAGACCACAATCCGGTTCCGCCGGTCCTGAGTCGGGAATTCTCCGACTCACCACCGCACAAACGGGAAGCGGCGAGGCCGGACGCAACCGAGCGAAACTCGAAGGAAACGCGCAGAAGCCTCTGGTGTGGATGCCTCGGCGCTACCAGCGACCACGCCGAGACTCTCGTCCATCCACGCCAGAGGCGTCAACGTCTCCGGGTGCGAGCACCGCGCTCCCACCCACCGAATAATGAATGGTGGTCATCGTTCCGACCGCTGAGCTGAAGTAGTTTTCGCTAGCGCATGGCCGGCAACCGTTCCAGTCGTTGCCGTACGCCACCACTCGAGTTCAATCGGCCTGGGGAACGTGACACCTATCAGCGGTGTGACATTGCCCCGGTCTCCCTCTGTTCGGTTTTTATTCGCATCGCCCTCAGCGTCGCCACGCCGAGTGCGTCCGGATCGTAAGCGAGACAGTGCGGTCCGTGAAGAGGCAACGTCGTCTTTGACACAGAAATGTCGCCCAACGACCACTAGCCGCGGCAGTGCTGCTACTGAGCGGACGGTTTTGGGGTTCTTCGGCGCAAGGGGGGTGATGTGCAGGAACGGATGAAGGCGCTCGCGGCTCCGCTGGTGCACCGGGAGTTCCGCTTGCTGTGGCTGGCGCAGCTCGGCAGCGACCTCGGCGACTGGATCGGGCGGGTGGCCCTGTCGATCCTGATCTTCGAGCGGACCGGCTCGGCCTTCACCACCGCGCTCGTCACGACGGTGAGCGTGCTGCCCTACGTAGGGCTGGGCCCGTTCCTGACCGCCAGGCTCTCGCGCTTCCACCGGCGCTCCGTGCTGGTGGGCTCCGACCTCGGGCGGGCCGTGCTGTTTGCGCTCCTCGCCGTCTCGCTACCCATCCCGGTGCTCTTGGTGATCACGTTTCTGGCCGGGTGTTTGTCGCCACCCTTCGAGGCGGTCCGCAGCGCGGCGGTGCCCACGACCGTCCCACCAGAAGACTTCGGCGATGCGAACGCGCTGATGACCGTGACGCTGGAGGCGGCACTGCTCCTCGGCTACGCGGCGGGCGGCGGGCTGGTCGCGATCGTGGGCGTCCGTCCCGCGCTGCTGGTGAACGCCGGCTCGTTCCTGCTCTCCGCCCTGCTGCTCACCCGGCTGCACCTCCCGGGTGAGGACGCACGACGCGCGCACGAGCAGGTGACCGTGCGATCGGGCGTCCGAGCGGTGCTCAACGACCCGTTCGTCCGCCGCTTCGTCTGGACCTACTCGATCGCGGGCGGGTGCGCGCTCATCCCCGAAGCCCTCGGGCCCGTCCTCGTCGAGGGCGAGCTCGGTCGCGG
>JBEEGB010000500.1:0-2658 GCA_041166585.1 Acidimicrobiaceae bacterium | reverse complement strand
GCCGCGATCCGCTGACCGGAGGGCCGCCCGCGGCCGTGGCCTACTCGCCGGTGGCGCAGCCAGGCGCGCGCGGACCGATCGGCAAGCCGTCGAGCGCCGGCACGACGATCGTGCTCACGATCGTCACGTTGGGCATCTGGGGCTTCGTCTGGGTCTACCGCCAGCACCGGGACATGAAGGCGTACAACGGCCAGGGCGTCGGTGGTGGGCTCGGCCTCGTCATCGCGATCTTCGGCGGCTTCGTCACGTCGTTCTTGTTCTCGAACATCATCACGCCGTTCGTCCTGGCCAGCGAGGTCCAGCAGCTCTACGAGCGGGACGGGCAGAAGTCGCCGATCCAGACCAGCGCAGGTGCCTGGTCCCTCATACCGTTCGGCATCGGCACGCTCATCTTCTACTTGAAGGTCCAGCCGGCCATCAACGACTTCTGGGTGGCGCGGGGCGCGACCCCGGCCTGACGTCGAGGCGTGGCCCTGACGCCCGCTGCAGACGTTGCGCTGCTGGCCGACCTGCGGGCCGCGCTCGGCTCAGCTCGCGTCAGGGCCGAGCCGTTCGAGCTGTCGCTGTACGGGCATGACGCCTCGATCGTCGGAGGCGGGGAGGCCGCAGTGGTCTGCTTCCCGACGACGACGGAAGAGGTGCAGGCATGCGTGCTCACCGCGCGTGCACACGGACGCGCGTTCACGCCTCGAGGCGCAGGAACCGGCTTGGCCGGCGGCGCGGTGCCTGTCGGGCGTCCGGTCGTCATCGTCACCACGAAGATGGACGCCATCGTGTCCATCGACCCTGACGAGCGGGTGGCGTGGGTCGAGCCCGGGGTCATCAACCTCGACCTGACGCGTGCGCTCGCGCCGTTCGGCCTGCACTTCGCGCCAGATCCCTCGAGCCAGCAGGCCTGCTCCATCGGCGGGAACGTGGCCAACAACTCGGGTGGCCCCCACTGCCTGGCCTACGGCGTCACGTCCACCCACGTGCTGGCCGTCGAGGTGGTGCTGAGCGACGGGACGGTGGCGCTGCTGGGCGGGCTCGACGCCGAGCCGGAGGGCTACGACCTGCGCGGGGCGTTCGTGGGGAGCGAGGGGACGATGGGCATCGCGACCAAGATCGCGGTCCGCCTGACACCGAACCCGCCGGCCGTCGCGACGCTGCTGCTCGACTTCGTGTCGGTGGACGACGCCGCAGCCTGCGTCAGCGCCATCATCGCGGCCGGGTTGGTGCCTGCCGCGCTCGAGATGCTGGCCGGACCGATGATCGCGGCCGTCGAGGACTTCGTGCACGCGGGGTTCCCCATCGACGCCGCGGCCGTGCTGCTGGCCGAGGTCGACGGGCTCCCTGGGTTCGTCGCCGGCGGCACCGAGCTCATCGACCGCGTCGGTCGCGCCCACGGCGCCCGCACCGTTCGGGTGGCGGCCGACGAGGCAGAACGCCTGCTGTTGTGGAAGGGGCGCAAGTCCGCGTTCGGTGCCGTCGCGCGCATCGCGCCCGACTACTACCTGCACGACACGGTCGTGCCGAGGACCCGGTTGGTGGAGGTGCTGCGCGCCGTGGAGGCGATCGCGGAGGCCAACGACCTGCTCGTGCTCAACGTGTTCCACGCTGGCGACGGCAACCTGCACCCGCTGCTGGTGTTCGACGCGCGCGAGCCCGGGGTGCTCGATCGTGTGCACGCGGCCGGCGACGCGATCGTCGCCGCATCGATCGCGGCAGGAGGGGTCCTGTCGGGGGAGCACGGCATCGGACTCGAGAAGCGCGAGCACATGCCGAAGCTGTTCGCGCCGGCCGACCTCGACGCCCAGGCGCGGCTCCGCGACGCGTTCGACCCCGACGGGCTCGCCAACCCGGAGAAGGTCTTGCCCGGCGGGTCGCGCTGTGGCGAGCTGCAACGCATCCCCGAGGGGACGTGGGTGTGAGCGCGGTGGACGTCGTCGATGCGCTCGAGTCGTTCGCAGCCGAGGTGGGGCCGGCAGATGCCGGTCCGGTCGTCGCGGTCGGAGGCCGGACGCAATGGGACGCCGGCGGCGTGGTCGAGCCCGGCTGCCGCGAGGTGCGCGCCCCCGCGGGCGTGGTCGCCCACGAGCCGGCCGAGATGACGGTGCGGGTGCTCGCCGGCACGACCGTCGCCGATCTCGACCGCGCGCTGGCGCGCCACGCGCAGTGCGTGGCGTTGCCTGACCACCCGGGCGCGACCGTGGGAGGCGTGCTCGCCGTTGGCCACAGCGGCGTCCGCCGCCTCGGCTGGGGCCCGGTGCGCGACACCGTGCTCGAGGTCCGCTACGTGTCGGCCGAAGGCGCCGTGGTGAAGGGTGGGGGACCGACCGTCAAGAACGTCAGCGGGTTCGACGTGCCGCGGTTGCTCGTGGGGTCGCTCGGGACGATCGGCATCCTCGCAGAGGTCGTGCTCCGCACCCGGCCGGTCGCCGCCGCCGAATCGTGGTTCGCAGCGCCCGAAGGCGCTGATCCGTTCGCATTGCGACGTGCACTGCACCGCCCAGCAGCAGTCCTCTGGGACGGCGCCTCCACGTGGGTGCTGCTCGACGGGCATCCGCACGACCTCGACGCGGAGTCGGCGCGCTTCGGCCTCGACGTGATCGAGCCCTCCGCGCTGCCCGAGCTCCCACCCCCCCGGTGGTCGGTCGAGCCCGGCTCGTTGCCCGCGCT
>JBEEGB010000499.1:0-6174 GCA_041166585.1 Acidimicrobiaceae bacterium | reverse complement strand
TACGGCGGCGACATCACGCGCAAGCGGAAGCTCCTCGAGAAGCAGAAGGAGGGCAAGAAGCGCATGAAGAACATCGGTCGCGTCGAGGTCCCTCCCGAAGCGTTCGTGACCGCTCTCCGGCTCGAAGACTGAAGCTGACCAGCGCGGTCAGCATCAGCCCGTCGAGGGGGGCGGGAGCGTGTCGACGACGATCTCGAGGCTGACCGGCTCGCGCACGTTGGCGTCGACGACGCGCCGGACGCGCGCCCGGAGGTCGGACGGTGCCACCGATGCCAACACGACTGCTTGGACGAGCAAGCCGCCGCCGTCGCCATCGCGGTCGAGCCCGACCGCGACGACGCCAGGCACGCACCGCAGCTCGAGGTCGAGCCGGTCGAGGTCGGTCGTCATGGCCACGCCTACTGTGCCCGTGCCTTGGCGGTGGTGGAACCCGACTTCGCCTCGTAGAGGCGAGCGTCGGCAACGCGGTAGAGCTCGTCGACCGTCGATGCCTCGTCGGGTGCCATCGCCATGCCCGCGGTCCAGGCGACCTCACCGGCATCGCCGAAGTCGCCCGGCCCATGGAGTCGCTCGAGGATCATCTCGAGCGTGTTCGGTCCTTCGACGTGGAGCAGCAGGGCGAACTCGTCGCCACCGACGCGGGCTGCGACGTCGCCCGCCCTGAGCCCGTGGCGAAGGCGCTCGCCGACCTGGCGCAGGACGGCGTCGCCGCCCTGGTGGCCCAGCCGGTCGTTGATGCTCTTGAAGCCGTCGAGGTCGAGCAGCACCAAGCTGAAGCTCCAGCCGTAGCGGACGCTGCGCCCCACCGCGGCGCCGAGGTGCTCGTCGAACCCGCGCCGGTTGTACAGCCCGGTGAGCGGATCGTGCAGCGACTCGTAGTGCAGGCGGTCGAGGCGCAGGGCGACCTCGCACAGCTTGGCGATGGCGTCGAGCTCGTCGGCCTCGTCGGGCAACGCGGGCTCGGTGTGGATGCCGGCGCCCCGGCCGATGAACGCGGAGGGTAGGCGGTCGAGGTCGAAGGGGCGGCGGCCGGCGTTGAACAGCTGGAGGCCCAGGATCGCGTCGTTGACGACCGCTTTGGCTTCCCGCAGGTCGTAGTGCTCGACGAGGCGGTCGAGGCAGGTGGCGATGAACGCCACGCCCGAGGGCGCGACGGACAGATCACCGACCAGATCGGTCAGCAGGGCGCGCTCGCGGGTGGCTGGCACCACCCCTTCGAGCCCTGGCTCCCGCAACCGACTCTCCTCCTGATCGCCCGAGTTCCCTTCTGAATTGGGTTCGCCATCCCCCGGCATGTCCCTTTATCCCATCACAAAAGGTGTGAAGGCGACAACGGTGCGTGGGAGACGAAACCAGGGTTCAGGCTACAGCGGGAACGGCCGCGTGAAGGGGACCGGGGTGACGCATCGTGGTCAGATTGCGCGGTCGGTATCATCCGAGGACCACCGGGTGGCGCCCCGCCGTCTGGTCGTACCCACCCGTTGATGCTGGACGAACGCAAGGCCGCCATCCTCCGGGCCGTCGTGGAGGAGTACATCGAGACCGCCCAACCGGTCGGCTCGGGTCACGTCGCGCCTGCCGTGAACGTCTCGTCGGCCACGGTGCGTAACGAGCTGGCGACCCTCGAGCAGGAGGGCTACCTCCTCCAGCCGCACACGAGCGCGGGTCGTGTCCCGACCGAGAAGGGCTACCGCTACTTCGTCGACAGCCTCGCCGGACCCGGCACGTTGGGCGCCACACAGGTGCAGCAGGTCCGCTCCTTCTTCGCCACCGCGCACGGCGAGCTCGAGCAGATGCTGCATGACACGAGCCGGTTGCTGTCCGACCTCACGGACCACACCGCGGTCGTCGTCGGTCCCCCGCACGAGGCCGCGACCGTCCGCTCGGTCCAGCTCGTCGGGCTCGGCTCTGGTGTGGCGCTCGCCGTCGTCGTCTTGTCGAACGGCTCGATCGAAAAGCGCACGCTCGATCTCACCGACGAACATGTCGAGGAACGACTGCCTGCCGTCACCGCGCACCTCAGCGCGCACCTCGTCGGCCGGAGCGTCCCTTCCTTGAACGGCTACGTCGCGCCGGCCACGGGTGACAAGCGCACCGACCAGCTCACGTCGCGCGTCATCACCGCGCTGACCGGCACGCCGGACAACGAACCCGAGCAGGTCTTCGTGGGTGGCGCATCGCGCATGGCCAGCGCGTTCGCCGCGGTCGAGACGGTGCGCCAGGTGCTCGGCATCCTCGAGCAGCAGTACGTCGTCGTCACCGTGCTGCGCGACGTGCTCGACCGCGGCCTGCAGGTTGCGATCGGCACCGAGACCGGACTCGAGATGCTGGCGGAGTGCTCGCTCGTCGTCGCTCCGTACATGGTCGATGGCGAGCAGGCGGGTTCGATCGGTGTGCTCGGACCCACGCGCATGAACTACCCACAGGCCCTCGCGGCGGTGGCCGTCGTGAGCAAGCGGCTCGGCCGCCGTCTCACCGAGGGCTGATGGCTGACTACTACGAGCTGCTCGGCGTCGGGCGCGACGCGACCGGGGACGACCTGAAGAAGGCGTACCGCAAGCGCGCGCTCGAGCTGCACCCCGACACGAACCCCGATCCGAACGCGGAGGCGCAGTTCAAGGAGGTCGCGCTCGCGTACGAGACGCTCTCCGACCCCGCGCGGCGGCAGCGCTACGACCGGTTCGGACCCGAGGGCGTCGGCGGTCCCGGCGGTGCCGACCCGTTCGGGTTCGGCGGCGTCGGCGACATCTTCGATGCCTTCTTCGGCGGAGGCGGCTTCGGCGGCAACGGGGGGCCGGCCGGGCCACCTCGTGGCACCGACCTCGAGGTCGTCGCCGAGATCAACTTCGAAGCCGCGGTGTTCGGCGGCGAGCAGTCCATCGCGGTCCGCACCGCCATCGCGTGTGAGACCTGCCAGGCCACCGGCGCGGCAGCAGGCACCACGGCCACGTCGTGCGCCGACTGCGGCGGGTCAGGGCAGATCCGCAGGGTGCGCCAGTCCATCCTCGGCCAGATGGTCACGGCCGGTCGCTGCCCCACGTGTGGTGGCATGGGCCAGATCATCGAGCGTCCTTGCGCTGACTGCCGCGGCGAGGGCCGCCGCATCGAGGAGAAGACGTACACGGTCGACATCCCCGCGGGCGTCGACACGGGCTCGACGCTCCGCCTCGGCGGACGGGGCGCGGCCGGCATCCGCGGTGGCGGCTACGGCGACCTGTACGTGCACGTGAAGGTGGGTCCACACCCGCGGTTCGAGCGCCAGGGGTATGACCTGCTGCACGAGCTGCACCTCTCCGTGCCCCAAGCCGCGCTCGGCGCCCACATCTCCTTCGAGACGCTCGACGGCGCCGAGGACCTCGTCGTCCCCCGCAGCACGCAGACGGGGCGGGTGTTCCGTCTCCGGGGCCGAGGGGTGCCCCACGTCGAGGGACGAGGACGTGGCGACCTGTTGGTCCAAGCGGTCGTCGACACCCCGGCCGAGCTCACGGCGGCGGAGGAGGACCTGCTCCGTCAGCTCGCCGAGCTCCGGGGCGATGATGTCGCCCCGGCCGACACCGGCTTCTTCTCGAAGATCCGCTCGGCCTTCAAGTAGATGGAGCCCGGTGACGCGAAGGCGCACGCCTTCGTGGTCGACCTCGAGCACCCTGCGCTCGACGACGGCGACCGCCACCACCTCGAACGGGTGCTGCGGCTTCGGGCCGGCGAACCCGTCACCGTGTCGGATGGGCGCGGGCGTTGGCGAGCGTGCAGCTTCGGCGCCGGCGCCGAGCTCGAGGTGACGGGCCCGATCATCACCGAGCGGGCTCCGGCCCCGGACCTCGCCGTGGGCTTCGCGCTCGTGAAGGGCGAGCGCCCCGAGTGGGTCGTGCAGAAGCTCACCGAGGTAGGTGTCGACCGAATCGTCCCGTTCGTGGCCGAGCGGTCCGTCGTGCACTGGGACGAGCCCAAGGCGGCCCGCAACCGTGGGCGGCTGGTCCAGGTGGCGCGGGAGGCATCGATGCAGAGCCGGCGGGTGTGGTTGCCCGAGGTCGAGCCCGTCACCACGTTCGCCGACCTCGCGGCTCGGCCAGGAGCGGCAATGGCCGAGCGAGGTGGATTGGCGCCCACGCTGGATTTGTCGCTCGTTCTCGTCGGGCCTGAGGGGGGCTGGAGCCCCGCAGAGCGGGCGTGCGGGCTTCCCACAGTGGGGTTGGGCCGGACCGTGCTCCGGGCCGAGACGGCGGCGGTGGCTGCGGCGGTGCTGCTCGCGGCGGTCCGCGACGGGCGCTTGGTACCTCCCGGGCGCTGAGGATCATTGCCGCGGATCACCCTCCGCGCCTAGAGTTCTGGGTGCTCCGCGGGCGGGGGGCATGCCCCAGGGCGTGGCGAGCGGCGATGGAAGGTTGGGGTTTTGGAGGAAGACGATCAGGTCGAGGATCCGACTGGCTATGGCCGTCGTGTCGGCGAGCGGCTTCGGGCCATCCGCCGGCAGAAGGGCCTGTCCCTGCAGGACGTGGAAGCCGCTTCCGACCACGAGTTCAAGGCCTCGGTCCTGGGAGCCTACGAACGGGGCGAGCGGGCCATCTCCGTCCCTCGGCTCCAGCGCCTCGCGCGGTTCTACTCCGTGCCCGTCGACCAGTTGCTCCCCCGAGAAGACGGAGATGCCGGGCGGGCCGATGTCCTCGACCTCCGCGAGCAAGGCGGGCTCAAGCCCGACGTGAAGACCAGCGTCACCATCGATCTGGCGCGCCTCCGTGATCTGCAGACCCCGACGTCGCAGATGCTCGTTCGCTACCTGCAGATGATCCAGGTGCAACGCCAGGACTTCAACGGCCGCATGCTCACCGTGCGCCGTGATGACCTGCGGGCCATCGCCTGCATCCTCGACACGACGCTGGAGAACGCGGTCTCGACGCTCGACGAGCTCGGCCTCTCCCTGGCGACCGCCTCCGCCTGACTTCGTCGTTCTGGCGTCAGCCACATCGCATGCGAGCTGAGTGACGCCAGAATGGTGGGCATCGCTGGCGTCTACCTCCACATCCCGTTCTGCGCGTCGCGTTGTGACTACTGCGCGTTCGCCACGTGGACCGATCGCAGCCACCTCGTCGACCGCTACCTCGACGCGTGCAGCACCGAGCTGCGGCGCGCGGTGACCGCCGGCCTCGAGCCGGTGACGAGCGTCTTCGTCGGCGGCGGCACCCCGTCGCTGGTGCCGCCAGCAGCGCTCGTGGATGTCCTGCAGCTCGTGCCCCTGGCCGAAGGTGCAGAGGTCACCGTCGAGTGCAACCCCGACACCGTGACCGCCGAGCTCGTCGACACGCATCGAGCGGGCGGTGTGAACCGGTTGAGCTTCGGGGTGCAGTCGATGGTGCCGCATGTGCTCACCGCGCTCGGTCGCACGCATGACCCGACCAACGTGCGGACGTCGGTCGAGCTGGCGCGGGCCGCAGGGTTCGAGACGTTCAACCTCGATCTCATCTACGGCGGGGTGGGGGAGTCGCTCGACGACTGGCGGCGGACGCTCACCGAGGCGCTCGCCCTCGATCCGCCCCACGTGAGCGCGTACGCGCTGACCGTCGAGCCCGGCACCGCGCTCGCGGCCGATGCGGCACGCCATCCCGACGACGACGACCAGGCCGACAAGTACCTCCTTGCCACCGAGCTGCTCGGCGGTGCCGGTCTCGAGTGGTACGAGATCTCGAACTGGGCGCGCCCCGGTCACGAGTGCCGGCACAACGAGCTCTACTGGCGCCAGGGCGACTACCTGGGCATCGGCTGCGCGGCGCACTCGCACCGGCAGGGACGACGGTGGTGGAACCTGCGCACCCCCGAGCGCTACATCGCCGCGATCGACGCGGGCCAGCCGGCGGAAGGCGGGTTCGAACAGCTCGACCATGACGCGCAGGGCATGGAAGCCCTGCAGCTCGCGCTGCGCACCGCTGAAGGAGTTCCGGCCGGCGCGCTGCCTGACGATGGTTCGCTCGACGGCCTCGTCGAACCGGGACTCGACGGCAACATCGTGCTGTCGGTGCGCGGCCGGTTGCTGGCCAACGAGGTGTCGACGTACCTCAGACCGGTGGCAGCACGAGCACCGCAGCTGCGAACAGCAGGTCTGGGTTGAGCGGATCGGGCAGCGACGCGCGGTTCGCTTCGATGAGCGCCCGCCAGTAGCGCGTCACCTCACGCTCGCTCGGT
>JBEEGB010000498.1:0-4408 GCA_041166585.1 Acidimicrobiaceae bacterium | reverse complement strand
GCTCGATCGTCCGTTGCTCGATCTCGGGCGGCACGGCCATCAGCTGAACTTACCGTGCTGCTTGTCGGCGCTCGCTTCGCTCACAGCTCTCCGACGTGCCGCGGCCCCGCTACCCGCCGACGCCAAGGGTGCGAGCGGTCGGCGAGGCCTCGACCTCGTCCTTGGCCGGGAACGTGCCGAGCACGTGGTCGGCAAGGTGGATGGTGACCCCGAACCAGTACCCCTCGTTACGGAAGTGGTGCAGCCGGTGCGCGCGGTGGATGGAGCGGTAGTAGCGGCTCTTCGGCCGGTAGCGCGTGTGGATCAGGAAGTGCGTCCACTCGTAGACGAACAGCATGGCGACGCCGGTGACGAGCCCGGTGAGCGCGAGCGCGCGGTCGGGCGCCAGCAGCGGCACGAGCACGACCAGTGCTGTCAGTCCCGGCACGACGACTCGGAGCGGGACGAACACGAGCGGGATGTCGCGTGGGTCGGCGTGGTGGCGTCGATGCTTGCGGGCCATGAGCGAGTCGACCTCGCGTCCGAGCACGCGCCTCGGCTTGGCATGGAGGACGAACACGTGGATGACCCACTCGGTGAAGGGCTCGAGACCGAGGATGACCGAGGCGACGACGAGGTCCGCCCAGGCGTAGCCGCCGGCGGCCAGGCGGGCGATCACCACGACGGCCAGCACCGCGGCGATGAACCTCGGGCTCGGTTGGCCGGCGAACGTGCGCAGCTCCGATCGCAACGTCGACTCCATGGTCGCCGCGTCGACGCTTTGCGCAGACATGCCGCAAAAGCCTAGTTGGCGCCGATGCGGTCGCCCAACGCTCTGGCCAGCGCGTAGACGGTCTCGGCCTGCTCGATCGTGTGCGTGGCGAGGCCGCAGGCGGGCGTGACCAGCGACCGTGACGCCAGCCGGTCGTCACGTGCGAGCTGGTCGGCCAGCGCGCGCCACAACAGCTCGAGCTCACCGGCCGCGACGACGCGATCGGTCGGCACCGCGCCCCACGCGACCCAGCCGCCCGCGTCGACGTGCTGGTCGAGCACGCGCTGCGGCACCTCGGCCGCGAGCTCGACGGGGATGGACAAGACCTCCGGACCGGCGGCGACGATCGTCTGCCAGTCGGTGCGCCCGCAGCAGTGCACACCGGTCGTCGCGAACTCGGCGACGGCCGCGAGCGCGTCGCCCACGAGCGCGCCGGCCTCGCTGGGTTCCAGCCCCGCGAACGACGGCTCGTCGAGGAAGCACACCACCGGCCGGCCCGCGAGCACCGCCTGCAACGACCGGGTGTTCCCGCGGACGATGGTGCGCGCACGCGAGGTGTCACCGAGCGCGACGGCGAGGGTCACCGGTCCGGTGAGCTGCACCTTGACCGGCCCGTCGCCCCGGGCGACGAGAAACGCGGCCACATCGCGAAACCCGTCGTGCCCGGCGAGCGCTTGGGCGATCATGCCCTCACGAGGGTCGCGCTGCGGCAGTGACGGCACGGCCGGCAGCGCGGGCGTTGCGGCCAGCGCGAAGGCGATCGCGTGCTCGACATCGCGGTGCGGCAGGCTGCCGATGCCGGTGACGGCACCGGGGAGGAGCAGAGGCCGTGCCACCAGCCCGGACTAGCGGTCGGCGGTGTCGGTGCACAAGTCTCCGCCCATGTCGCTCGACGGCGTGTGGATGGCACGCATCGCATGGTTCGCGCTGCCCCTCACCGTGGGGCCGGCGCTGGCAGCTGCGCTCGGCGAGGCCAGTGCGCCAGTCCAGATCGTCGGCGCAACCCTCGCCTGGATCGCATGGGGAACCGGGCTCGTCGCTGTGCTCGTGCCCAGGACCGTGGGCCTCACCGCGCTGCGCATCGGCGCCCCCGCCGCGCTGGCGGTTGCGCTGTGGGCCGCCGCGACCAACGGCGAGGTCGGGCCGGCTGAGATCGTGGCCGTCGCGTGGGCTGCGGCCGCCGCTGCTGTCGTGTTGTTCGTCCCCGCGCTGGCCGACGCGTTCGTCGATGGATCGTCCTACGGGCCCGAGCGCCGCTTCGTCCTGCGCCTGCCGGCCAACCTGCTGCTCGGACCGGTCGAGCTCGCGTGGCTCGCGGTCGCAGCAGGGATCGTCACCGGTCCGCTGCTCCTCGCGGCCCGTCAATGGGTCGCCGGCGCCGTCGCCGTCGCCATCGGAGCACCGCTCGTGTGGCTCGGTCTGCGCGCGCTGCACCAGCTGTCGCGCCGGTGGGTCGTCTACGTGCCCGCCGGCGTGGTCATCCACGACCCGCTCGCGTTGAGCGACCCGGTGCTGTTCCCGAAGCGCTCCGTGCGCAGCCTGGGCGCGGCGGCGGTCGACAGCGAAGGCACGGCGACGGATGTGAGCGGACGGGCGCTGGGTCTCGTCCTCGAGCTGCGGCTGGGCGAGCCGGTCGAGATCGGCCTCGCGGCGCGAGTCCAGGCCGAGCGCAAGGTCGAGACCGATCGCCTGCTCTTCACCCCCGCCCGCCCCGGCGCCGTCCTCACCGAGGCCGCGTCCAGAGGCTTCCCGCTGGCGTGACGAAGCCGCCGAACTTCGGAGCGAACGTTGCGCAATTCGCAACGTTCGCATCCAACATTCGCAGTGGGGGTTAGCGGGTCGCGAGGCCGCCGCCCACGACCTGGTCGCCGTCGTAGAGGACGACCGACTGGCCCGGGGCGACGCGACGTTCGGGGCGGTCCCACGCCAACGTGGACGTCGCCGGATCGTAGACGCCAGGGCGGGGTGCTCCATGGGCGCTGCACTGGGCCAGCACGGGACCGCGGACCGGGCCGTCCGCCCACTCCAGCGCACCGAGCGTCACCGCGTCGACGAGCAGGTCGTTGGGCGAGCCGACCGTGACGGTGGCCGTCGCAACGTCGACGTCGACCACGTAGCGCGGATCGGTTCCGCCGGGGAGGCCGAGACCCCGGCGCTGCCCAACCGTCACCAGCTCGACCGCGTCGACCCGGCCGACCTCGTCTCGGCTCGCCCGGTCGACGACGCGACCGGGGGTGAACGCCAGCCGCGGCGCGAGGAAGCCGGCGCGGCGCGTGCCGGCTGTGATGAAGCAGACGTCCTGGCTCTCCGGCTTCGTCGCCGTCCTCAGGCCCATCTCTGCGGCGATCGCCCGCACGTCGGCCTTGGTGCGATCACCGACCGGAAGCAGGGTGCGGGCGAGCTGGCGCTGACCGAGCATGTAGAGCACGTACGACTGGTCTTTCGCCGCGTCGGCGCCGCGGGCCACGCGCCTCGACCCGTTAGGCCGCGTCACGACGCGCGCGTGGTGGCCGGTCGCCACCGTGTCGAAGCCGAGGGCACTGGCGCGGCGCATGAGCTTGTCGAACTTCAGGTGACGGTTGCACTCGATGCACGGGTTCGGCGTCCGTCCGGCGCGGTGGTCGTCGACGTAGCGACCGACGACGTGCGCGTCGAAGTCGTCACCGAAGTTGAAGACGTGGTGGTCGATGCCAAGCTGCTGCGCGACGCGGCGTGCGTCATCGACGTCGCTCACCGAGCAGCACCCGGTGTCCGACTCGCCGCCCCACAGCTTCATCGTCACGCCGACGACGTCGTGACCGGCGTCGATGAGCAACGCTGCCGCGACCGAGGAGTCGACTCCACCACTCATCGCGACGAGGACGCGCGTCATGAGCCGAGCCGACGCAGGCGATCGACCGCCGGCGGGATCACGGCCAGGGCGCGATCGATGTCATCGCCGGTGGTCGTCGGGCCCAGGGACAGGCGCAACGAGCCGCGCGCCAGGGCGCGGGGCACTCCGATCGCGGCCAGCACGTGAGATGGATCCTGTGCCCCGCTCGCGCACGACGCGGCCGCCGACGCAAGGACGCCTTGCTCCTCGAGGAGGAACAGCAGCGCCTCGCTCTCGATGTCCTCAAAGCAGACGTGGCAGCAGCCGGCGACCTTGGCCCGGCGGTCGCCGCTCTCGTGCGTGCCCGGCGCCGTGGCCAGCAAGCCGTCGGCCAACCGGTCGCGCAGACGGCCCACGCGCTCGACCGTCGCCTTGCGCTCCTCGACGGTGAGGCGCGCCGCCTCCGCCATCGCCACGATGCCCGCGACGTTGTGGGTGCCGCTGCGCCGGTCGCGCTCCTGTCCCCCACCGACCTGGCGTGGTGTGAACGACGCCCCCTCCCGCACCACGAGCGCGCCGACGCCCTTGGGACCGCCGAACTTGTGGGCGCTGACCGCGACGAGGTCGGCACCTCCGGCCAGCGTCGCCACGTCGAGCCAGGGGAACGCCTGCACCGCGTCGGTGTGCAGCACGGCGCGCGGCGAGCGGTCTCGGACCAGCTCGGCGACGGCCTCGAGCGGCTGGATCGTGCCGATCTCGTTGTTGACGAGCATCTCCGACACCTGCTCGACGTGCTCGTCGAGCACACCGGCCTGTGCGTCGAGATCGATCAAACCGTCGGGGTC
>JBEEGB010000497.1:0-2945 GCA_041166585.1 Acidimicrobiaceae bacterium | reverse complement strand
CCTGGCCCCGTTCGCGTGCGCGGCGTCGATCGCCGCCTTCAGCACGTCGTCGGACCACAGCGGGGCGAGGTCGCCGATCCCCCGGTCGATCCAGTCGCCGACCAGCTTGACCCAACCGTCACCCCAGCGCGCCTGCTCAGCCACCGCGTCTGGCAGTTGTGATTCATCCTCCAGCTCGATGGCGAACCCGCGCTGGTAGCGCTTCGGCCTGGCGAGATGCCGGCCCGCGCGGATGATGCGGGGCAGGTCGTCGTGGTCATCGAGGCTGCGGGTGTCGGTCGGTGAGCCGGCGTCGCGCAGGAGCAGCGCACCGGCAGCGCGCTCGGTTTCGGCCTGCGCAATCGCCTCGTCGAGTTCGATGACCCCGTCCTGCCCGAGCCCGACATGGCAGTGCGCGTCGACGAGGCCGGGCACGATCCAGCCACCGTCGAACACCGTCTCGGCATCCTTGACCGGTTCGGCGCTAAGCGTGCCATCGACGATCCACCACTCGACCGGCTCGCCATCAGGCAACCCGAGTCCGCGGACATGAAGACTGGGGTGCCGCACTCGATTCAATTCTTCGGGAACTTCAGCTTCGACAGGTCGATGTCGGCCAGGCCGGGCGGCAGCTCGTCCAGGCCCTTCGGCATGTCCGACAGATCCGGGAAACCGGCCGGCATGCCAGGGCCCAGCGGGTTGCGCGCCTTGGGCGGCGTCGGGCCGCGTCCGCCCTTCTTGCCCTTCTTCTTGTTCTTGGCGGACTTGCGGGAAGAACCCTTGCGACCGAACGGCATTCCCATTTGCCCGGCCATCTGCGACATCATCTTGCGCGCGTCGAAGAAGCGGTCGACGAGCTGGTTGACCTCGCCCACCGAGACACCCGAGCCGTTGGCGATCCGCAGCCGGCGCGAGCCGTTGATGATCTTGGGATCGGCACGTTCGTCCGGCGTCATGCCCCGGATGATCGCCTGGACACGGTCCAGTTGACTGTCGTCGACGGCGGCCAGCGCCTCCTTCATCTGCCCCGCGCCGGGCAGCATGCCGAGCAGGTTGCCGATCGGGCCCATCTTGCGGATGGCCAGCATCTGTTCGAGGAAGTCCTCAAGGGTCAGCTCACCCGACCCGATCTTGGCGGCGGCGGCTTCGGCCTGTTCGGCATCGAAGACCTGCTCGGCCTGCTCGATGAGCGTGAGCACGTCGCCCATGCCCAGGATGCGGCTGGCCATCCGGTCGGGGTGGAAGACGTCGAAGTCCTCGAGCTTCTCACCCGCGGATGCGAAGAGAATCGGCACACCGGTGACCTCGCGCACCGACAGCGCCGCGCCGCCGCGGGCGTCGCCGTCAAGCTTGGTCAGCACCACGCCGGTGAATCCGACGCCCTCACGGAACGCCTCGGCCGTGGTGACGGCGTCCTGGCCGATCATCGAGTCGAGGACGAACAACACCTCGTCGGGGTCCACCGCGTCGCGGATCGCGCTCGCCTGGCGCATCAGCTCTTCGTCGATGCCGAGGCGGCCCGCGGTGTCGACGATGACGAAGTCGTAATGCTTGGTTCTGGCCTCCGCGAGCCCGGCGGCAGCAACGGCCACCGGGTCACCCGGGGCGGCATCGTGTGAGCCCTCCGCGGTACCGGGATGCGGGGCGAACACGGCGACACCGGCCCGTTCACCGACGATGACCAGCTGGTTGACTGCGCCGGGCCGCTGCAGGTCGCAGGCCACCAGAAGCGGCGTATGCCCTTGTCCGCGAAGCCAGTTGGCCAGCTTGCCCGCCAGTGTCGTCTTGCCCGCGCCCTGCAGACCGGCGAGCATGATCACCGTCGGCGGTGTCTTGGCGAACGCAAGTTGGCGAGTCTGCCCGCCGAGGATCCCGACGAGCTCCTCGTTGACGATCTTGACGACCTGCTGGGCGGGGTTCAGCGCACCCGAAACCTCGGCGCCCCTTGCACGCTCCTTGATGCGGGCGACGAACGCCCGCACGACGGGCAGGGAGACGTCCGCCTCGAGGAGGGCGAGTCGAATCTCGCGTGTGGTGGCGTCGATGTCGGCGTCGGTCAAGCGACCCTTGCCGCGGAGGCCCGCGAGCGCACCGGTCAACCGGTCGGACAGGGATTCAAACACGATGGTCAGCTTAACGGTTAGAGGGGTGACCCCGTCGTGGCGACCACGGCTTACCGCGCCTCGACAACCTTCTTGGGCGAGGGCGGGGCGGGCAGCACGGCGAGTAGATCGCGCTCGAGATCGGCGCGAGCGGCGGCACGGTCGACGTCGGCGTCGTTCGCCATCGAGACGGGCACGACGAGGCCGAACGCGTCCACCACCGAGGATCCCAACGTCGTGACCTTGGCCCACGCGATGTCGAGACCGCTGCGCTCGATCACCGCCGTGAGCCGGGCCAACAGCCCGGTCCTGTCCGTGCTTCGGATCTGCACGACGTACTCCCTCGGCGCGGTGCCGTCGAACCAGAGGATCTTCGGGGGTGCCGTGGCGTGGTTGGCGGGGACCGCCTGCGGGGTTTCACCCGCACGGGTGGTGTTCGTCGCGGCGGCGTCGCGATCACGCTGCTCGAGCGAGCCCATGACGTCGAGGTCGCCGTCGAGCGCCAGGATGAACTGTTGACGCAGCAGTTCCCCCGCCGGCGGCGACCCGAAGTGGGGCGACACGACGAAGGAGTTGATCGCGACACCCTCGGAGGAGTTGACCGAGGCAGAATGCACGCGCAGCGAGTTCAACGCCAGAACTCCGGCAGCCTTGGAGAGCAGGCCCCGACGGTCGGGGGCGATCATCGTGACGTCGAACACGTGCGGGCTTCCCGACGGTTCCAGCTCGACGTGTACCTTGCCCTCGGCGGCGAGCGCGACGAAGCGCGGTTCGATGGGATCTGGTTGCGGCAGTGGCTCACCGGCCATGACGAGCCGGCAGCGGCGCACGAGGTCGCCGATCAGCGAGGCCTTCCAATCGCCC
>JBEEGB010000496.1:0-4133 GCA_041166585.1 Acidimicrobiaceae bacterium | reverse complement strand
CCTCGCGTTCGACCGCGAGCACGACGGCGACGTCCTCGTCTTCGACCCCACCCGCGTCACCGACGGGATCGAGCTCACCGGCGACCGGATCCTCCTCGCCCGCCGCGCCGCGTACTCCGAGTCCGTCCGCCGTCGCACCTGAGCCGCCCCGGCGAGGTGGCCTCGGTCAGGTGACGGCTTCGTCCAACGGCCGTGTCGGCGGCCGCGTCTCGCGCCACCACTCCGCCACGCGGGGTGCGAGGAGCGTGGCGACGCCCACGCCGACGATCGTCAACAGGCTCACGAGGTGTGAGTGCTCGAGGATGGGGTGGGAGCGCGGGCCGGTCGGGAACACGACGCCCGCGAAGAACACGCTGAGCACCACGAGCGACGGCCGCCACCGGCCCATGCTCGTCGCGCCGAGCAGCGCGAGCGCCGGCGCGAAGTACCAGGGCCACACGACCGGTCCGAGCAGGATCACCGCGAGCATGCTGATCCCGGCGACGCGAACCGCTCCGTAGCGGTGGGCCTTCGGGACCAACCACAAGCAGAAGCCACCCGCGAGCCCGAGCCCGAGCAAGCGCAGCATGGCCACGAGCGTGTCGTCGGCCACCCCGAGGCCGAGCATCCGCAGCAGCTTGCTCACGGCGAAGCCGACCTGTGTCGCGACCGCGAGCGTCCCCAGGGTGGTGCCGGCGTTCTTCGCCGCGGTGATCCAGCCGAGCCCGATGCCGACCACGACGCACGCCGCGAGGAGGACCGCCGCCGCGACGGCCAGTGCCTTCGCCACCTCCTTCATCCGCTCGGTGGCGCGGGCGCCGCTGGGCGGCCGGACCCACGCGAGGTACACGAGCGGAGCGGCCGCCGGCAGCTTCACCCCCGCGGCGAGCGCGATGAGCACGACGCCAAACCACCATCGACCCTTGAGCGCGAGCGCGCAGCCGACGGAGAGGAGGCCCATGAGCAGGCCCTCGTTGTGGCCGCCGCCGACGATGTGGAACACCACGATCGGGTTGGCGATCGCGAACGCGAGCGCGACTGGTGGAGACACACCGGACAGCCGCGCGATCTCATGGACACCCCACGCGGCGAGCGCGACGCCGAGCACCGAGACCAGGCGCAGCCCCCAGATGGTGAGCGAGAAGTTGTGCCCGGTCACCGTGACGACGCCGGCGGCAACGCCCATCTGCACCGGCCCGTAGGGGTTGCCGTTCTTGCGCCACGTGGTGTCGACGTGGTGCGCGTAGCCGGTGTCGGGGGTGAACTGGAGCTTGTACATGCCCTCGGCGGTCGGGTCGAGGTTGTTGGTGACCATCGCCCCCTCGGCGGCGTAGCTGTAGATGTCGCTCGAGAGCAGGGGCGGGCCGAGGAGCACCGGCGCGAACCAGAGCGCGGCCGTGAACAGGACCGCCCAGGTGCGGTCGCGTTCGCTGAGCTTCGCCCGTTCGGCCCGCCCGATGAGGCCGATCCAGCCGACGCCCACGAGCGTGACGCCGCTGACGAACACGATGGCGGTGACCGGACGCTGGCCGTCGTGGGGCAGGCCCGGCAGGGTCAGGCGCCACGCCCGTCCCGAGAGGTACCAGAGCGGCGTCGTGCCGGCGACGAGCAGCGCGCCGACGAAGCCCATGATCGGGTACGGACCGAGCTCGCGGAGCCGGCGTCGCGGCGCGCGTCGAGGCTGCTCGGCCTCGACCGTTCCGACCATCGGCGATTGCCTCCGTTGCTCAGGGGTTCAGGTGGGCGCGCTCCACCGGAGCTCACAGGGCGCTGGGAGCGGGCTCAAGTATGTCCCAGTACCCGCCGGCGCCATCCTCAGCCTCCTTGCCGCGGATCGCCGCCGTCAAGAGCCGCGGTTCAGGCTCCTGGCTGCACGTTGGGGTCGACGTTGGCCATCGTGGGCGCGTCGGGGGCGCCGCTGTAGACCGCCACCGCGGTGCCGTTCGAGAACGTCGGCCACAGGTAGTCCTGGTCGAAGTTGCTGGTGCGGACGCACCCATGGCTGGCCGGGTAGGCCGGCACGCTGGACGAGCCGTGGATCGCGTAGCCGCCGTAGACGAACAGCGGTCGGTAGAGCACACCGAGTGGCGCCTCGTGGAAGCCGTCGATGCGACGCAGGACGGTGTAGTCGCCCGTCGGCGTGATGGCGACGCCGCTACCGCCTCCGGGGACCGAGTACTTCTTGCCGTTGCCGCTCGAGATGTTGATCGTGTGGACGGCGCCGCCGCCCTCGACCGCGAACAGGATCTGGCGGTCGAGGTCGATCTCGACATGGGACCCGGACGTGTCACGAGGGCCTGCGCCGGTCGGTGCCGCCAGCCGGGTGAGCGTCTCGGGCCCGGCGATGCCATCGAGACCCAGGCCTTCACGCTTCTGGAACGCGAGCACCGCCGATGCCGTCTGGGCGCTGTAGCTGCCGTCGGCGTCGCCGGGGCGGTAGCCGAGCACCGTGAGGCGGTACTGCAGCGCCGTCACCTCGGCTCCGGAGCTGCCCGTCTCGTACTTCACGATCGTCGTCGTCGTGGTGCTCGGGGTCGGAGCGGTCGGAGCGGTGGGCGCCACCGTCGTCGAGGTCGCCGGTGCCGCGCTGGTCGGTCCCGGCGCGGCTGGCGTCGTGCCGCGCGCGTCCCCGCAGCCGGAGATCGTCGCGGCACAGAGCAGCGCGAAAGGGACCACCATCCACCGAAGCCGTCGGCCCACCATCGCAACCATCATGATGCTCTGACGTGCCAGGCGCTCAAATCGTTCCCGATTTCGGTTCTGCGTCGGTGTGTGGTGAGGTGGACGTGATGAAGGTGTGGATCGATCAGGACCTGTGCACCGGCGACGGCCTCTGCACCGACCACGCCCCGGCCGTGTTCACCCTGCTCGAGGACGGCATCGCCTACGTCAAGGAGCGGGGGAGGGTGCTGAACGACCCGGGCTCGTCGGGCAGCCTGGCCTCCGTCCCGCACGCCCTCGAGCACGAGGTGGTCGCGGCGGCCGACGATTGTCCCGGCGAGTGCATCTTCATCGAGGTGCTCACGCCGGTACCGGTTCGCAAGGTGGCATCCGAGAGCTGAAGAGGGCTCTAGGGTCGCGGCATGGACCCCACGTTGGTGGACGCCTGTGGCGACAAGCCGGGCTGGCCCTGCGATCAAGTGTTCCGGGCGACGAACAACAAGACCCTCGCCAAGGGAGCTGATTTTCTGGTTGGTACCCCACTGAAGATCCTGTTCATCGTCATCGGCGCGTTCGTGCTGAACCGTCTGGTGCACCGGGCGATCCGGCGGTTCACAGCCGCGGTGGCCGCCAGAGCCACCGCCGCGCTGCTCTCCGGCCTGGGCGACGGGGCGCGCACTGCGGCCAGGACCCAGACGCTCGCCGTCGTCCTCAAGAGCCTCACCAGCGCGACCATCTACGGGTTCGCCGCGCTCATCATCCTCGGCGAGGTCGGCATCAACCTCGGCCCGCTCATCGCGGGTGCCGGCATCGCCGGCGTCGCCATCGGCTTCGGCGCCCAGAGCCTCGTGAAGGACTTCCTCACGGGCATCTTCATGCTGGTCGAGGACCAGTACGGCGTGGGCGACGTCGTCGACCTCGGCGAAGCGGTCGGCACCGTCGAAGCCGTCAACCTCCGCTCGACACGGCTGCGCGCCGCCGACGGCACCGTGTGGTACGTGCCCAACGGCCAGATCGCCCGGGTGGGCAACAAGTCACAGCAGTGGTCGCGCGCGCTCATCGACGTCGAGGTCGCCTACGACACCGACCTGCGGCTCGCGGAGGACATCATCAAGCAGACCGCGGACGGGCTCTACGCAGATCCGGACTGGCAGCGCGAGCTGCTCGAGGAGCCGGAGGTGTGGGGCGTCGAGCGCATCGGGTCCGGAGGCGTGGACATCCGCCTCGTGATCAAGACCCGTCCCGCGTCTCAGTTCAAGGTGATGCGCGAGCTGCGGATCCGGGTCAAGGAGGCGCTCGACGAACGCGGCATCCAGGCGCCGACGCCCGTCGTCACCCCGTCTGCTCCGCCTCGCTGAGGACGACGTCGACGTGCAGCTCGTCCGCCGACCCGCTGCCGACCTCAGTGATTCGTCCGGCTTCCTTCACGTCGTCGGCAGCCAACCAGAACGCCTCGAGATGCGATTGCGTGCCGTGGACGCACACCTGCTCGA
>JBEEGB010000495.1:0-3919 GCA_041166585.1 Acidimicrobiaceae bacterium | reverse complement strand
TTGGTGCCCGTCATCGCGAAGGCCGTGAGGTCGTAGAGGTACATCCGGCTGGTGCGGTAGAACGTCGTCTCGTCCGGCGCGGCCTGCTCCTCGCGGTCGACGGCTGCGACGTGGCCGTGCAGCAGGTCGAGGTCGAAGTCCGAGCCCAGGTACGCCTGGAGCTCTTCGACCTCGTCCTGTCCGTCCCATGACGCGAGGAACCCCGGCGCGACCTGCTGGTGGTACCAACGGTTGGCCCGCTCCCGCGCCAGGCGGGCGGGCACGCGGTCGGCCACCAGCGGCCACCAACGGCTGGCTCGAGGCTGCGCGGCAGCGGCCACCACGATGTTGCGGTAGTGCGGCTGGAACCAGGCGTGCTTGCGCTTCATCAGCCGCTCGCCCCGTGCCCGGCTCTCGAAGCGGCGCAACAGCCCTTGCCAGTCGTAGCGGTGGATGTGGTGGACGAGCGCGTCCGGCGCGAACCACAGCTGCATTCCTTGGTCGTGCAGCCGCCAGCCGAGGTCGAGGTCCTCGTAGTCGAAGACGAAGTCCTCATCGAACCCACCGGACGCGAGGAAGAACGAGCGCTTCAGCGAGACGTTGCACGAGTAGAAGCGGCCCCAGCCCGCGTCGTCACCGTGGATGTTCACGTAGTCGAACTGCGTGGACGACCAGTCGAGCCAGCGGCTGAGACGCGAGTCCGCCACGTCGGGATGCCAGCGGACCAGGCCGAGGACGGCGCCCTCCGGTTCAGGGTGCAGCCGGTGGTGGGCGAGGTGGCTGGCGATCAGGCCGGGTGTCGGCACCATGTCGTCGCCGAGGAAGAGCAGCAGCTCCTTGTCGACCTGGCGGGCCGCGTGGTTGCGCGCCGCACCGGGACCGCCGTGCTCCTTGGTGATGACCCGCACGCCCTCGAGTGGCGGTGGGTGTTGGTCCGAGCCGTCCACCACCACGACCGTCTCGAACCCGGTCACCGATTGCGCGGCGAGAGCCGCCAACGTGCGACCGAGGATGTCCCAACGGTCACGGGTGGGGATGATCACGGCGAGGTCGGCGGCTTGGATGGCTGGCATGCTGGCACGCATGGTGCCCGTTGATCGCGCGAAGCGGGGCATGCGCGACTACTGGGACGCGCGGGCGCGCGAGAACGCGCCGTGGTACGTCGACACGAGCCTGTCCTACGACGACCCGGACATGCAGCGCTTCTTCGAGACCGGTGAGGTGATCGTCGCCGAGGCGCTCGAGCACGCGCCCGCACCGCTCGACGGGAGCGGTCTGGCCGTGGAGATCGGTTCAGGGCTCGGCCGCATCTGCAAGGCGCTCGCCTCCCGCTTCGACAGGGTGGTCGGGGTGGACATCTCCCAGACCATGGTGGAACGAGCGCGAGAGCTCGTCGAGGTCGAGGGGTTGTCGTTCACGCTGGGCGACGGCTCGTCGATCACCGGTGTCGAGGACGCGAGCGCCGACCTGGTGCTCTCGTTCACGGTCTTCCAGCACATCCCGTCGGTGCCGGTCATCGAGGGCTACCTCCGCGAGGCCGGGCGCGTGCTTCGCCCGGGTGGCCTGCTCGTGTTCCAGTGGAACAACGAGCCGGGCGCATGGCGCTGGCGGGGGCGACGGTGGTGGCTCGGCCTGCTGCAACGCACGCGGATCCGACCCGAGCGCTACCTGCGCAACGCCCCGGAGTTCCTCGGCAGCCGCGTGCCGGTCGCTCGCGTCGAGCGCGCGCTCGAAGCCGCAGGCCTCGAGCTGGTCGCGACCAAGGGCACCGGCACCCTGTTCGCGTGGGCTTGGGCCCGCCGCTCGTGATGGCTGGCGACGAGCTGCGACGGCAGGTCGGCGAGCGGTCGTGGTACCACACGCTCGAGCTGGCGCCTGGCGTCGTCACGCCCGGGTGGTTCGACACCCGCGGTGTCCTGAGGTCGATCCCGTTCCCCGCGGATCTGAGCGGCATGCGCTGCCTCGACATCGCCACGTTCGACGGCTTCTGGGCCTTCGAGATGGAGCGGCGCGGTGCCGCCGAGGTCGTTGCCGTGGACGTGCTCGACCCCCGCGACTTCGACTGGCCCGACAACAGCACGCCGGACGCGGTCGACGCGATCGGAGAGCGCAAGGGTCTCGGTGAAGGGTTCGAGATCGCCGCCGCCGCGCTTGGCTCGTCGGTGAAGCGGATCGAGCGCAACGTGTACGACCTCGATCCCGCCGAGCTCGGCACCTTCGACTTCATCTACATGGGCAGCCTCCTCCTGCACCTGCGCGACCCGATCCGCGCCCTCGGCTGCGTTCGTCGAGTGTGCGCGGGGTCGGCGCTGTTCGTCGACGCCGTCGACGCGGAGCTCTCGTTGCTGTTCCGCCGCCGCGCCGTCGCCGGCTTCGACGGCATGGGACGGCCGTGGTGGTGGAAGCCCAATGCAGCCGCGCTGGCCCGATTCATCGAATCGGCGGGGTTCTCGGTGGTGGAGGGTCCGGGCCGGTTCTCGATGCCTCGCGGTGAGGGTCAACCGTTGGTGCGTCCTGCGTGGCGGGCGTTGGGTTCGCACGTCGGCCGCGAGGCGTGGCTGACGTGGCGACGCGGTGATCCGCACGCCTACGTGGTGGGCACCCCCGGGTGACGGGTGGGATGTCGGGCAACGGCCCGCTCACTGATCCCGCGGTCCCCGCGGCGGCGTACGACGAGGCGTACTACCGCCAGTGGTGTGCCGGGTTCAGCGAATGGGTCGCATCCGATGGCAGCCAGGTGGCCGGCATCTACCCAGGCTTCCTCAACAGAGCCGGGTTGCGCGCCGGCGAGGTCGTCGTCGACATCGGGACGGGTCGAGGCGAGCTGCTCGCCGTCGCGGTCGAGATGGGGGCCGCTCACGCGTACGGGATCGAGTACTCGTCCGCCGCGGTGAGGATGGCGGGCCAGACGCTGGAGAAGCACCGCGTCGGTGACAGGGCCGAGGTGCTGCTCGCCGACGCCCGCAGCGTGCCGCTACCGGACGGTGTCGCGGATCTCGTCTGCCTCGTCGACGTGGTCGAGCACCTCACCGCTGACGAGCTGCATGCTGCGCTCGGACAGGCGAGGCGGCTGTTGAGGCCGGGTGGCCGCGTCGTGGTCCACACCATGCCCAACCGGTTGATCTACGAGGTGACCTATCGGGTGCTGCGGCTGACGTTGGGTCGTGGTCGCTGGCCCAAGGACCCACGCAACGAGGTCGAGCGGACGATGCACGTCAACGAACAGACGGCGCGCTCGCTGCGTCGCTCCCTCACCCGAGCCGGCTTCGGGACGAAGGTGGAGCTCGGCGCCTGGGTGTACACCGACTTCGTGCCGAGCGCGCGCGGGCGCAAGGCGTTCGAGCGCATGGCCAAGGTCGGTCCGCTGGCCCGCCTCGCCGTCGCTGACCTCTGGGCCACCGGCGTCCGCACCTGAGGCAGCCTGCTGCCGGCTCCGAAGTTCGAACAAGGTCAGGGGCCGAAGGAGTCGACGACCTTGGCGGGGGCGCCGACCGCGAGCGTGAAGGCGGGGATGTCCTGGGTCACGACGGAGTTGGCGCCGATGAACGCGTTCTCGCCGATCGTGGCGCCGATGATGGTGCACTTCGCCATGACGCCGACGCCGTCACCGATGCGCACCGGCCGAAAGTCGAAGCCCTGGGCGCCCGTCGGCCGGGTGGGGTCGCGGAAGCGGTGGTTCCCGTCGACGATCAACGCCGACTGGCTGAAGATGCAGTTGCGGCCGATGTCGATCGACGTCGTGCATTGGAGGAGCGCATCCGACGTGAACACCGTGTGGGCACCGATGGTCACGCGCCCTTCTCCGGTGATCTCGCACGTGAAGCCGCGCCGGAAGGAGACACCCTCACCGATCGCCAGCGTGCCCGCCCCAGGGATCCAGAGGCTGAAGCGCGGTCCGAGGTAGGCGTCGGGCGCGATCGACACGCGCGCGTGACGGTGC
>JBEEGB010000494.1:0-5417 GCA_041166585.1 Acidimicrobiaceae bacterium | reverse complement strand
CAAGGTCGGCCCGACCGCGCCGCGCACGGAGCAGCCGAACCCGATGATCAACGTGTACCGGGCCGGCGAGGGGACGTGGTTCTGGTTGCTCGGCGTCGAAGCGGATCGGCTGTGGCCGAAGCTGTTGAGGGCGCTCGACCGACCGGAGTGGGCCGACGACGAGCGATGGCGGACGGTGCGCGACCGTCGTCATCACGCCGCCGAGCTGGTGGGCGCGCTCGACGAGCTGTTCTCGACGCGATCGCGCGACGAGTGGACCAAGGCGTTCGACGCGCACGACGTGTGGTGGGCGCCGGTGAACACTCCGGAGGACGTGGTCGCCGACCCGCAGGCCATCGCGTCGGGAGCGTTCGTCGACGTCCCTGGTGGCCCGGGATCGACTGCACACCGCGCCGTCGCGTCACCGGTGCAGTTCGCGGACGACGACGATGCGAGGCCGCGTGGCCCCGTGCCCGCGCTCGGCGAGCACACGGCCGAGGTGCTGGCCGAGCTCGGGCTGGGCTGATGGGGGACTGGCTCGAGCGAGCCGCCGCCCTCGGCCCCCCGATCGCCAAGCGCAGCGCCGAGATCGAGGCCAACCGAACGCTGCCGCGCGACATCGTGGACGTGCTCGTGGCGTCCGGACTGCTGAAGCTGTTCGTCCCCGAGGGGCTCGGTGGTGCCGAGGTCTCGCCGGTCGAGGGCCTCGCGGTGACGGAGGAGCTGGCGTACCACGACGGCTCCACCGGCTGGTGCCAGATGATCGCGATGACGACGGGCCTCCTCGGCGGCTACCTGCCGGACGAGCACGCGCGCGAGATCTACGCGCCAGCCGACGCCGTGACGGGAGGGCTCGCGGCTCCCATGGGCGAAGCGCGCGACGCGGACGGCGGCGGGCTCGTCGTGAACGGACGGTGGGCGTGGGGCTCGGGGACGCGGCATTGCACGTGGATCGGCGGGGGCATACGGCTGCCGGCCGGAGGCACGGGCTTCGCCTTCTTCGACCCCGCGGAGGTCGAGCTGCTCGACACCTGGCGGGTGGCGGGGCTCAAGGGCACCGGGTCGACCGACTACGCGGTCACCGACGCGCTCGTGCCCGAAGGGCGGTGGGTGCAGATCGGCGCGTTCGTGCCGACCACGGATGGACCGCTCTACCGCTTCTCGTTCTTCGGGCTGCTGGCGGTGGGCGTGTCGTCCGTCGCCATGGGCCTCGCCCGTCGAGCCGTGGACGAGCTCGTCGACCTCGCCGTCGTGAAGTCTCCGCAGGGCAGCTCCCGACCGCTGGCCGAGCGGGCGCCGATCCAGGCCGACGTCGCCGCCGCGGAGGCCATCGTCCGCTCGGCCCGAGGCTTCCTCGACGACGTCGTCGGTGAGGCGTGGGACACCGTGGCCGCCGGGGACGCCTCGACAGATGAGCAACGCCGATCGATCCGCCTCGCGGCCACCCACGCGACCGCCGAGTCAGCCAGGGCGGTCGACCTGATGTACACCGCGGGTGGGGGAGCGGCGATCTACGACGACAGCGCGTTGCAGCGCGTGTTCCGCGACGTCCACGTGGCGACCCAGCACGCGATCGTCGCGCCGCGCACACGAGAGCTGGTCGGCCGCATGCGGCTGGGTCTCGACACCCACACCGGTCAGCTCTAGTGCGGCACTAGGTCGCGGTCAGCGTCCCGCAGCACACGGTGTCGCGACGCATCTTCGCCTGGTAGAGGTTGGCGTCGGCACGGTGGAGAAGGTCGTCGAAGGTCGCGTCGTCGTCTTGGAGCTCTGCCACGCCGAGCGAGAACGTGACGGCGACGTCCTTCGCGTAGTCGGTCGAACGTGACCGGATCGCGAGCGTCCACGCCAGCTGCTCCGCGTCGCGGAGCCGGGTGTCGGGACAGACGATGCCGAACTCGTCGCCACCGAGACGGGCCACGAAGTCGGTCGTGCGGACGCGCTCGGCGAGGAGCCGCGCGCCGACGCGCAGGACGCTGTCGCCCACAGCGTGGCCGTACGTGTCGTTCACCGACTTGAAGTGGTCGAAGTCGCAGACGATCACCGACATCGTCCGGCCTGAGCGCCTGGCGCGAAGGAACTCGCCGACCACGCGCGCCTCCCAGGCCCGCCGGTTGCCCACGGCCGTGAGCGGGTCTTCGCGGCTCAGCTGGTCGAGCTCTTCGACGAGCGCCTCGTTGCGCCGGCGTTCGCTCTCGAGCTCCGCTTGGGTCACGAACTGCTGCCAGCCCTTCTGGTCCCGGTACACCTGCGCCGCGATCGCGAGGGTGCCCGCGGTGGCGAGGTAGAAGACGATGGTCGCGATCTGGTGCGCCTCGAGGCCGGGTCGATGGACCAGGGTGAAGGCCGCGGTCATCGCTCCGGTCAGCGCCACGAGCAGGGCCGTGAGCTGCCAGCGCCAGACGATCATGAACGCGCTCGCATAGATGGCCAGGGAGAGACCGAGCAGGTAGGGCGCGAGGCGCTCGCCCGTGCTGGGGATCATCCACGCGATGGCGATCTCCGGCAAGGCGATCAGGAGAAAGGCCATCTGCTCGGGCCAGCGCGCCCCGAGGCGACGCCACAGGAGGCCGAGCCAAGCCAGCGCGATGGCGGCTTCGAACAGCAGCCGCACCCTGATGAACGCGGCGGCCTGATCGGGGATCACGACGGCGTCGTACAGCCCCCAGCTCGGGAACGCCACGAGGGCGACGACCCCAGCGATCAGCGTGGTGTCTCGGGCCGCGATGCGCTGCTGCGCGCGGTAGTCGGCTCGCATCGAGCTCGCGAGAACGGGCCGGCCAACACGCACCCCTGAACATCGGCACCGTGCAGAGGAAGATGAGATCTCGACGAGGTCCTCGGAGAACTGGCGAACCCCCGGCGCCGAATTGCATTCTGGCGTCATTCAGCGCGCATATCCGCGCTGGTTGACGCCAGAACGAGGGGGACGAGCGATGACCGAGGTGCGGGAAGAGGGCGAGCTCGGGTCGAGCGTCGACGAGGTCTGGAAGCTCGTCGGCGACTTCGGTGGGCTGCTCGAGGCGATGGGCATGCCCGTCGAGCTCGACGGTGAGGGCATCGGTCAGACGAGGACGATCCAGACGGGCGCCGAGCCGATGGTCGAGCGCCTCGAGGAGCTCGACGAAGCCGCCACTCGATGCGTCTACTCGATCGTGAGCGGGCCGTTCCCGGTGCGCGGGTATCGCTCCACGATGCAGCTCTCAGCGGTCGGTGACGGACGCACGAAGCTCGTGTGGTCGAGCACGTTCGAGCCCGCCGACGGCACGACCGCGGAGGACGCCGCGCAGATGGTGCGCGGGGTCTACCAGGGCGGGATCGCCGGTCTTCAGGCGCGCTTCGGCGCGTAGTCGTCACGCCAGCGGAGGCCGGCGACGAGCACCACGATCCCGAGCAGCGTCCCGAGCACGAGGCCACCAAGGGACGCGACCTTGTCTGCCGTGCCGTCGTAGACGTCGGCGTGACGCAGGTGGTAGAGCGTGTGGGGCAGTGCGGCCGCCGTCATCGCGATTCCCCCGGTCAGCACCAACGGGCGCGACATCGTCCACGCGGCAGCCACCAGGACGATCGCAACCCCGAGCGCGAGCGCGCCGACGTCACGCACCAGGTGCTCGTTGTAGGGACCGTCGACGGCCACCCACACTCGCCCGAAGCCGGGGAAGCTGTCGTAGAAGCCGCGGGGGTCGACCGTGGCCCAGAGCCCGAGACCGCCGTTCAGAACGGCGCCGTAGATCAGCGCGGCGCGCACGAGGATGGAACCGTTCTTCACTTGGAGTCCTCCTGTTGGCGCCAGTGGTCGGCCATGGCCTTCAGCCCGATGATCGCGTCTGCGTACACGGGTGACCAACCCGTCGCGGCCATGAAGCGCGCCGACGACACGCGCCGGCTCGCCGCCAGCACCGACACCTTCTTGCCACCGGCAGCGAGCACCGCCTTCGGGGTGGCGTGCTGGCGCCTGTCGATGCCGAAGGCGTCAGCGAACGCCGCGTTCCACTCAGCCTTGGTGATGGGGTCGTCGGCGACGTTGTAGAAGCCGGCCGGAGCGGTGAGCGACGCGACGATCGCCGTCGCCGCGTCGTCGACGTGGATCGAGGGTTGGTAGGACTCGGGCCGCCCGATCATCGGTCCCAGGCCCTTTCTGGCCACCGACAGACTCTCCTCGAGCGCCCGAGCGTCAGCGCTGTAGAAGAGCCCGAACCGCAGGGCAACGCCCGTGCGGCCGTCGCCGGTGAAGGCGACCGCGGCGCGCTCGGCCTCGAGGGTCGCGGCGCTGAACGGCTGGTCGTCGATCGGGCTGTCCTCGTCGATCCACGCGTCACCGTTATCGGCGTAGAAGAAGCACACCGACTCCTTCACGAACCGCGTCGCCCCCGCCTCCCGCGCCGCGGTGGCGAGGATGGGAGTGCCCTCGCGACGGAGCCGGTCGTTCGTGGCCCACGCCTTGGTGCGCCAACCCTTGGTGAGCGGCGGGATGCTGGTGGCCATGTGCACGACCGCATCGTGATCTTGCACGGCGGCGCGCACCGCCGCGGGGTCGAAGAGGTCGACCTCGACCGGCCGCGCCCCCTGCGCAACCAGCTGAGCCGCCTTCTCCGGCGAGCGGGCCACCCCGGTCACCTCGTGGCCGGCTTCGATGAGCCGGGGGACCGTTGCCCGACCGAGCACGCCGGTCGCGCCTGCGACGAACACCCTCATGTTCTTGTCCTCCTCGTGATGGCTTGGAACCAGGCAGCACCCTTGACGAGCGACTTCGGGGACGCGGTGCGAGCGACTTGGAGCGCGAGGTCGCTGATCGACGTGGCGGCGAGCGGGGCGCGCCACGCGGCGTCGGCCTCGTCCATCAACGCGTGGATCCCGCACGGCCTGGGGTACTCGCGCGCCGGGAGACCACCGGCCGGGCCGCGGCGGCGGATCTCGCTGCACGTGAACGCCGGCTCTGGCCCGTCGATCGCCTCGACCACGTCGAGGACGGTGATGTCGGCCGCGGCGCGGGCGAGGCGGTAGCCGCCGTTCGGCCCCGACACGGACTCGAGGACGCCGGCCCGGGTGAGCGCCTGCAGGTGCTTGGCGAGGTACGGGCCGGGCACGCCGTGGAATTCGGCCAACCGTGCGCCGGGCAGGCACTGCCCGCCCGGCACGGCGGCGAGGAGCACGCAGCAGTGCACCGTCCACTCCACGCCCTCCGACAGCCGCATCCTCTGACGATACCTATTCCGGATAGTTGGTGTCCAGAGAATCGGGGACGGCTGCGCCATTCGTAACGCGGCGAGGGAAGCGCCAGCGACGAGCCGCACGTCGAGCCGAGCGCGCCGTAGGCGAGTGAGCGAGACTCGAGACATGGATGAGCGGGCGATCGGCGAGGGGTGGGTTCGGCCGACGTTGCTCGCGGCTGGGACCGATCAGCAGCAGGCGCGATGGCTGCCGGGCATCGAGGACGG
>JBEEGB010000493.1:0-3251 GCA_041166585.1 Acidimicrobiaceae bacterium | reverse complement strand
TCGCCGGCGGCAGCGCCCAGGACTCGAAGGCCCCGGTGACGGTGAACTGCTCGTCGCACTGGTTCGACTACCGCAACGGCGTCGCGGCCGTTGGCTGGTACGAACAGGGGGTGCGCTTCCTCGACGTGCGCGATCCGCGCAACATCCGCCAGGTCGGGTACTACCTCGCCGCGGACGGAGCGACCTGGGCCGCGTACTGGGTGCCGGGCTCGACGGACCTCGTCTACACGGCCGATCCGGCGCGGGGGCTCGACGTGCTCCGCATCAGCAACTCCGCTGACCCGAGCGCGCCGACCGTGAAGGCGCCGATCCTCGACGAGTGGTTCGGCCCCGCCGGCACGCCGGCCGGCATGACCGGCTTCGCGCCGACGGGCCAGTACGGCTGGTCGTGCGTGCTGCCCAAGCCGATCGGTTAGCCCAACCCAGAGGGTCAGAGGCGCTGGATGATCGTTCCGGTGCCGAGGCCGCCACCGCAGCACATGGTGATGAGTGCGTTGGTGCCGTCGGTGCGCTCGAGCTCGTGGAGCGCCTTGGTCGTGAGGATGGCGCCGGTGCTGCCGAGGGGGTGACCGAGGGCGATGGCGCCGCCGTTCGGGTTCACGGTGCTCGGGTCGGGGTTCAGCTCGCGCTGCCACGCCAGCACGACCGACGCGAAGGCCTCGTTGATCTCGGTGACGTCGATGTCGTCCATCGTCATTCCGGTGCGCTCCAGCAACCGGTGCGTGGCATCGATCGGACCAGTGAGCATGAGCACCGGGTCGCTGCCGACCAGACAGGTGTCCACGACGCGGGCTCGGGCGCGGAGCCCGAGGGCGTCAGCCTTCTCCTTCGTCATGAGCAGCACCGCCGCGGCACCGTCGGAGATCTGCGAGGACGTACCGGCAGTGTGGACGCCGTCGGGACGGGCGACGGGCTTGAGACCGCCGAGCGCCTCGAGCGTCGTCTCGCGGAGGCCCTCGTCGCGCTCGACGCGGTGGGTGGCGCCGGTCGGCTTGCCGTCCTCGCCGAGGTCGGGCGCATCGAGGCCGACGATCTGCGTGCCGTAGCGCCCCTCGGCCCACGCCCGTGCGGCCCACTCCTGGGACTGCACGCCGAAGCGGTCGACGTCGTCACGGCTGATGCCCCACTTCTCCGCGATGCGCTCGGCGCCTTCGAACTGGGTGGTCCACTCATAGCGGGAGAAGTACGACTTGGGCACCGCTTTGCCGACGTCCTGACCCATGCTCGAGCCCATCGGCACCCGGCTCATCACCTCGACGCCACAGGCGACGGCCACGTCGATCACGCCCGAGCCGATGAGGCTGGTGGCGAGGTTGGTGGCCTGCTGCGACGAGCCGCACTGGCTGTCGACCGTCGTCGCGGCGACCGAGATGGGCAGCCCAGCCGCGAGCCACGCGGTGCGGGTGATGTTGAAGCCCTGCATGCCCACCTGGCTGACGCAGCCGCCCACGACCTGGCCGACCTCGGCCGGGTCGATGCCGGACCGCTCGATCAGCTCGCGCTGGACCGCGGCGAGCAGGTCAGCGGAGTGGAAGGTGGACAGGCCGCCCCCGCGACGCCCGATGGGCGAGCGGACGGCTTCGACGATGACGACTTCGGACATGGGCCGAGGATAGAGCCGAACCCCAAGAACGGGCCAGGTCAGCCTGACGTGGTCGTCAGGCGCTGGAAGGGGTGAGGTCAGCGGCGCTTGTCGGCGAGGCCGAGGGCCTGCATCAGGAAGAGAAGCACGCACGCCCCGACGAACGCCACCAGGATCGACCACAACCCGAAGTCCCCGATGCCGTTGCCGCCGGCGGCGTTGAAAAGGGCACCGCCGAGCACGCCGCCGAGGATGCCGATGGCCATGGTCGTGAGGCAGCCCTGGCGGGAAGATCCGGTGGCCCGACGGGCCAGCCCTCCGGCCAGCAGGCCGACGACCACCCACCCCAGGACACCCACGGGCGCGACCCTACTTGCAGGTCAGGCGGCGGAGGCGTGGTCGTCGCGGTCCCGGGCCTCGAGGGCGGCGCGGCGGGCGTCACGAAGCTGCTGGCGTGCGAGCTCGACGCCCCGCAGACCGATCTCCTTCGTACGCTCGTCGAGCCGCCAGTCGTGGTCTGCGGTCTCGATCAGCACCAGCTGTCGTTCCATGTGCAAAGTCTCCCCAGGGCCAGTGACAGTCACACGCCGGCCGCTCGTGAGACCTTCGTCACATGGCGTTCTGCGGACTCGGAGCCGTGGTTTTCACGGTTGATCGTCCACAGAGTCAGCCCCCGTGTCCACTGTGGACGCTGAGCCGTGCCTGCACCCGGTTGAGAGTCCACAGTGGGCAGAGGGCGCGGGTGAAGCCGTCAGACCGGAGCGCCCGGTGCGACCAGCGGCCAGGGGCGCTCCTGCTCGAAGGTTCGGGCGAGATCGAGGAGCAGGGCGTCCTCGTGGTGGCGGCCGATCACCTGCATGCCGATCGGCAGCCCAGCGAAGGTTCCGGCCGGGATCGAGCAGGCCGGGTTGCCGCTGATGTTGGCGGGGATCGTGAGGGCGCCGTTGTTCTCGGGGCCCACCTGCACGTCGCCCACCCGGGTGTTCAACGTCACGTCGGCCGGGTAGGCCACATCGGGGTTCGTGGCGCAGATGACGAAGTCGACCTGGTCGAACACCTCGGCCATCGCCTCGTTCGCCGCGGTGCGGTTCTTCTCCACCGTCGCGGCCATCTCGAGGTTCATGACGTGCCCCGCGAACTCGAGCCCGAACGCGATCTCCACCGAGAGGTCGTCCTTGCACGCCGGCCACAGGTCACCGAGGTCGGCGAGGAGGGTGGCGAGGTTGGCGATGGCCCACTCCGTGCCGAGGCCGGGGAGCTTGACCGGGACGTCGACGAGCTGGAGCCCCGCGTGCTTGGCCAGGGCCTCGCCCGCTTCACGAACGGCCTCCTCCACCTCCGGACGCAGGATCGCGGAGCCGAGGTTGGGGGCGATGACGGCTCGCTTGCCGGCGAGGTCGTAGCTGCCGAGGTCGCGCTCCCAACCCTCGATCCGCGGCAGCGAGTACGGGTCGCGGGAGTCGAAGCCGTTGCAGACGTCGTACCAGCGGGCGGCGTCGCGCACCGAGCGGGCCAGGCATCCGGTGACGACCGTGAGCGGGCCGATCATCGTCTTGGGGCCGCGGGGGATGCGGCCGGCCGTGCCCTTCATGCCGAACAGCCCGGTGAAGCCGGCGGGGATGCGGATCGAGCCGCCGCCGTCGCCGCCGGTGGCGATGGGTGCGAGGCC
>JBEEGB010000492.1:0-2594 GCA_041166585.1 Acidimicrobiaceae bacterium | reverse complement strand
TCATCCCGGGCACGGGTGTGCTGCTCAACAACATGCTCGGCGAGGACGACCTGCACCCCGACGGCTTCCACGCGGCCGCCCCGGGCCAACGGGTCGCATCGATGATGGCGCCGAGCCTCCTCATCGGCCCCGACGGCGATGTCCGGCTCGCGCTGGGCAGCGGTGGCAGCAAGCGCATCCGCACCGCGATCACCCACGTGGTGAGCGCGCTGATCGATCACGGCGACGGTGGTGTCGACTTGACCGCCGCGGTCGAGTCGCCCCGGCTTCACTGGGACGGTGAGGTCGTCCAAGCCGAGCCGGGTCATGGGGACGAGGTGCTCGACGCGCTGCGGGACCGGTGGCCGGTCAACGAGTGGCCGTCCCGCAACCTCTACTTCGGGGGCGTCCACGCCGTGGCGCCCGGCCGGGGAGGCGCCGGCGATCCGCGCCGCGGCGGCGTCACCCGTCAGTGGCCGTATCACTTCTCTTCGTAGCGGATCTGCCGTACCCTGAGGAAGGCGACAGGGGCGAGATCGAAAAGGAGGGTCCCATGGGCCTGTTTGGCAACAAGCACCGCAGCGAACCGGTGATCGACCTGCGCGAGCAGGCCGTGAACTTCGAGTTCGGGTACCCGACACCGTGCCCTTCGTGCGGCGAGCCGGGGTACCTCGACAGCATCAACAACACCCGAGGCGTCCAGTACCAGCACTGCCCCGCGTGCTTCAACAAGTGGCAGACCACCGAAGCGGAGCTCGCTTCGCGCCCCAGCTGACACTGCGAGCGTCGACCAGAGACGCGGCGTCGGGCCCGCCAGGGCCCAGCCGCCATGTCGGCGGACTGCGAGCGCAGCGAGTGCCGACCAGAGACACGGCGCTGCCACACTTGACCCATGGCTTCACTCGCCGAGCTGGCGCGGCTGCGCACCGACCTCGATGGGCCAAAGCTCGCCCACCTGCAACGCCTCGTCGGTGCGTGGGGCCTGCTCGCTGACTTCTGCTTCGCCGACCTGCTGCTGTTCGCCCCCGAGCGCGGCTCCGGTGGCACCTCGTTCGTGGTGCTCGGCCAGATCCGGCCGGCCACGACCCAGACCGTCTACCGCTCCGACCTGGTCGGCACCCTGCAGTCAGCCGAGGAGCGGCCGATCGTCGCCAACAGCTTCCGCCTGGGCGAGATCGTCGAGACCGAGACGACCATCTCCCCGCTGAAGGAGCGGATCCGGGTGCTCGCCATCCCGGTGCGCTGGGAGGGCGAGATCATCGGCGTCCTGACCCGTGAGTCGGCGCTGGCCTTCGGCCGTCAGCCCGGTGAGCTCGAACGCACCTATGTCGAGATCTTCAACCGCTTCGCGCGGATGATCTCGGCCGGCGAGTTCCCGTTCGCCGCCGAGGACCCCGAGCCGGAGGAAGCTCCTCGCGTCGGCGACGGCGTGATCCTCCTCGACGCCCAGTCCCGCGTCGCGTACACGTCGCCGAACGCCGTGTCCGCGCTGCACCGGGTCGGCATCCACGCCAACACCGAGGGGATGCGACTCGGCGAGGTGGGCCTCGACGACTCGGCGATCCTCGCCGCGATGTCGAAGCCGAAGCCCGTGATCCAAGAGATCGAGCAGGGCCCGGAGATCACCGTGCTGCTGCGGTGCATCCCCCTCCTCGACTCCCACGAGCTGTCCGGCGCGGTCGTGCTGCTCCGCGACATCTCCGAGCTGAGGCGGCGCGACCGGCTGCTGATCTCCAAGGACGCCACCATCCAAGAGATCCACCACCGCGTGAAGAACAACCTCCAGACCATCTCCTCGCTGCTGCGGCTGCAGGGCCGCCGGCTGGCGTCGCCCGAGGCCAAAGCGGCGATCGAGGAGTCGGTGCGGAGGGTCCGCTCGATCGCGCTGGTGCACGAGATCCTGAGCCGCGAGGCGGGGGAGGATGTCCCGTTCATCGACATCGTCCGGCCTGTGTGCCGCATGGTGGAGGAGGCGTTCAGCAGCCCCGAGCGACCGCTGCGCTGCACGGTCGAGGGCGACGCGGGCAACCTCCCAGCCCAGGTGGCAACCCCGTTGGCGGTCGTGCTGAACGAGCTTCTCCAGAACGCCTTCGACCACGCCTACCCCGAGGGAGTGGCGACGGACGGGGCCGAGGTGGTCCTCGACCTGCGACGGAAGGGCGACGAGCTCTGCGTGCAGGTGGCCGATGACGGCGTCGGGCTTCCGGCCGGCTTCACCCTTGATGCGTCGACCGGGCTCGGCCTGTCGATCGTGCGCACCCTCGTGAGCTCAGAGCTCGGCGGGACGATCGAGCTGCGCACCGGCGACGGCCCCGCTCCCCGGCCAGGCACCGTGGTCGAGCTGCACGTGCCGATCCCGCACCGTGACGGCGGCTGACCCCGGACGCGAGACGACCCCCTGATGGAGGGGGCCGTCGAGGAACCTTGGGGTTCGGTGCGCTGGTTCGGTCTGGTCAGGAGGCCTTGCGCTGGCGGGCGAGCCACGCCTTGCGCAGCTTGCGACGCTCCTCTTCCGAGGTGCCGCCCCAGACGCCGGAGTCCTGGTTGGTGATCAGGGCGAACTCGAGGCATGCCGACTGCGACTCGCACTCGTTGCACACAGCCTTGGCCTGGTC
>JBEEGB010000491.1:0-4747 GCA_041166585.1 Acidimicrobiaceae bacterium | reverse complement strand
CCCGGCTCGTCGTCGTGATACAGAGTCTCGGTGACGTGAGCGACTCGGAGAAGGCGAAGGTCTTCAACCTCGGCCTCGGCATGATCCTGGTCGTGCCGCCCGACGACCCCTTCCGGGCCATCGACGTCCTGCGCAGCCACGGGCACGCAGCCCGCCGGATCGGCCAGATCGAGGCGGGCGACGGCCGGGTGAGGCTCGCCGGCCGCTCCGCGCCGTCCGCTACCTGACTGCCACGTGGAGTGACCAGGAACCCCGGGAGACGGCGACTACGGTCTGGTTTTGGGGGGTGGAAGTGATGGCGCGGGTGTTGGTTGTCGATGACGAGCCGGACATCTTGCTGCTGCACCGGCTCAACCTCGAGGCCGCCGGCCACGAGGTCTTGCTGGCCGCAGACGGGATGAGGGCACTGGAGCGGATCGCCGCGGACGCGCCCGATGCCGTGGTCCTCGACGTGATGATGCCGGTGCTCGATGGCTGGGGTGTGCTCGACCGGCTCGCCTCCATGTCCTTGTCGCCCCCTGTGCTCGTCGTGTCGGCCAAGTCGGCCCGCGACGACATCGCGAGGGCCATCACCAGTGGCGCGGCCGACTACCTCGCCAAGCCGTTCAACCCCGACGCCCTCCTCCTCTCGCTCAACCGGCTGCTCAACTCGTCAGATGCCGACCGAGAAGCCCGCCGTCAGGAGCTCCTTCGCTGAGGACGAGGTCCGCCATCGCGGTCGCGTGCGTGGTGGTGGCGTTGGGTGCGGTGGCGGGCGCTTGGCTCCAACCGCGCCCGAAGCCCACGGCTCAGGACGCGCTGACGCTGGCACATCGGGCCCTGCGCGCCGCCGGCGTGCCCTCGGCGCCGGGCGAGGCGGCCGATGTCGTCGCTGGTGTCTACGACAACGCTGACGCCGGTGAGCACCTCGACGTCTGGCACGTCGACGTGTCGATCGTTGGCGCGGCGACGATCGAGATCGATGTCGACCGCGCGACCGGTGGGTTGGTGCAGCTCGACGACGTGGTCGACGGCCGCTACGTGCTGACCGATGCGCAGGCCCAGGCGGTCCACGACTTCAACGGCCGGTTCCCGACCCTCGACGATCGGTTGCGCCGGAACTTCGCGGCGGCCGCGGCCGGGCTCTTGGCCGCGGCGATCGCCGTGTGCTTCACGCTGTTCGCGCCGCGGCGATCCTTTGCTCAGCGAGACGATCTGCCGCCACCGCGGGCGTGATCGCCTGCTCGTCGGCGAGCGCGAACACGCGCAGCAAGGTGTCGTGGATCGTCGCCACCCGCGTCCACGCGCGATCGCGGTCGTAGCCGCCCGGCGTGGTCTCGTCGGCGATGTTGATCACCCCTCCAGCGTTCACGACGTAGTCCGGGGCGTAGAGCACGCCGGCCTCGGCGAGGCGCTCACCATCGGGCTCGGTCGCGAGCTGGTTGTTCGCACAGCCACAGACCGCCGCGCAACGCAGCTCGGGGATCGTGCTCGCGTTCAGCGTGGCGCCGAGTGCGCACGGGCTGAACAGGTCGCAGTCCACCCGGTGGATCTCGTCCGGCGCAACGACCACGGCACCGACCTCCCCGGCGATCGCCGCGGCGGCCTCGGGCCGGACGTCCGCCACGGTGATGCGAGCTCCGGCCGCGGCGAGGTGGCGCACCAGGTCGGCACCGACCTTGCCGACCCCCGACACCGCCAGGTGACGGCCTTCGAGCGACGCTGAGCCCCACAGGCGCTCGGCCACACCGTGCATCGCGTGCAGCACCCCCCACGCGGTGGCCGGCGACGGATCGCCGGACCCGCCGAGGTGCTCGCTCGTGCCCGTGACGTACGGGGTGATGGCGCGCAGCGCGTCCATGTCGGCCTGGGTGGTGCCGACGTCTTCCGCGGTCAGGTAGCGGCCGCGGAGCCGGTCCACGAACCGGCCGTAGCCCGTGAGCAGCGCGTCGAGCCGCCGGCTGTCGCGGCGAAGGACACCGGGGTCGCCGATGATCACGGCCTTGCCGCCGCCGAGGTCGTTGCCGCACACGGCGTGCTTGTAGGTCATCCCGCGGGCCAGGCGCAGCACGTCGACCAGCGCGGCCTGTTCGCTCTCGTAGGCCATGAAGCGAGTGCCGCCCATGCCCGGGCCGAGGACCGTGGAGTGGATCGCCACGATCGCCCGGAGTCCCGTCGCCGGATCGGCGGTCATCGCGACCTGCTCCGCGCCGTGGTCCCCTGCGAGGTCCAGCAGCGAGAAGTCGCGGTTGGTCACGGCTTCGACGCTACGGGAGAGGTTCACGTTCCAAAGCATGACTAGTCCTCCAAGGCGCTCGGAATGGCTCGATCGGGCTATGGCACGCGCAGTGGCCCTTCCGTATCTTCCAGGGAGGAAACGGACATGCCGCCCGAGTCGGTTGTGTCCTCAAGCAGCGAGGAAACCGACAGATGGCACTTCCGAACGACGACTTCGAAGCACCCGAAGCGCTGCTCACACCCTCCGAGGTGGCTGCACTCTTCCGGGTGAACCCAAAGACGGTCACGCGTTGGGCACGGGCAGGCAAGCTCACGGCCATCCGCACGCTCGGCGGCCACCGTCGCTTCCGCGTGTCGGAGATCCGGCGCTGCCTCGAAGAGATGTCGCGCGAGGAGACCTAGTCTCCACGAACCGGTTGGGGTGACGCTGCACCACCGGGACTACGGTCCCGGCCCGTGCAGACCCCCACCGCTGCATTCGCGCTGCGCCTACGCGTGCGGATGGACAACATCCCTGGCGCGCTCGGCCGCCTCGCCACGGTCCTCGGCGAGACGGGCGCCAACATCACCCGCATCGCGGGGTTCGATGCCCGCGGTTCGGACCTCGAAGAAGACGTCGTCGTGCACTGCGTCAGCGAAGCCCACATGGCCGCGGTCGTCGAGGCGACCGGCGCGATCCCCGGGGTCGAGCTGCTCGACGTCACAGATCTGACGTTCGAGCTGCACAGGGGCGGCAAGATCGAGGTGCTCGCGCACCTGCCCATCGGCGACCGCGACGACCTGTCGATGGCGTACACGCCCGGTGTCGCCCGCGTGTGCCGGGCGATCGCTGACGAGCCGTCGAGGTCCTACGACCTCACCATCAAGGCCAACACCGTGGCGATCGTCACCGACGGCACCGCGGTGCTGGGGCTGGGCGACATCGGGCCCGAGGCCGCGTTGCCCGTGATGGAGGGCAAGGCGCTGCTGTTCAAGGAGTTCGCCGGGGTCGACGCCTTTCCGATCTGCCTCGACGTCAGCCGCGCGCTCACTCCGGCGGAGCGCGCGGATCAGATCGTCGAGACCGTCCAACGGATCGCCCCGGTGTTCGGAGGCATCAACCTCGAGGACATCGCCGCGCCCAGCTGCTTCGACGTCGAAGCCCGGCTGCGCGACCTGCTCGACATCCCGGTCTTCCATGACGACCAGCACGGCACCGCGGTGGTGGTCCTCGCCGCGCTGCGGAACGCCCTGCGCGTCGTCGGCAAGCCCATGAGCGAGATCACCGTCGTCCTCTCCGGCGTGGGCGCGGCCGGCGTAGCCATCGCGCGGATCCTCATGGAGGCCGGCGTGCCCAACGTCATCGGCGCCGATCGTGCGGGTGCGGTCCACACCGGCCGCGACGACCTCAACGCGTCGAAGCGCTGGTTCGCCGAGAACAGCAACCCGGAGGGCCGCACGGGCACGCTCGTCGAGGTGCTTGCGGGAGCGGACGTCTTCGTCGGCGTGAGCGCACCGGGGCTGCTCACCGGCGCGGATGTGGCGACGATGGCCAAGGACGCGATCGTGTTCGCGCTCGCGAACCCCGACCCCGAGATCCGTCCGGAGGAAGCAGCGCAGGTCGCCGCGGTCGTCGCGACCGGACGATCGGACTTCCCGAACCAGATCAACAACGTGCTCGCCTTCCCCGGGATCTTCCGCGGCGCGCTCGATGCTCGCGCCACGAAGATCACCGAGCTGATGAAGCTGGCCGCGGCCGACGCGATCGCCTCCGCAGTCTCGAGCGACGACCTCGGTCCCGGATTCATCATCCCGTCGGTCTTCGACCGGCGCGTCGTCGAGCTGGTCGCGCCCGCGGTGGCGGCCGCGGCGAAGGCGGAGGGCATGGTGCGGGCTTGAGCGAGCGCCTGCGCGCCATCACGTTCGACTTCTGGAACACGCTCGTCCGCGAGACGCCGGGCCAGCTGCGAGGCCTTCGCCTCGATGCCTGGGAGCGGATCCTGACCGGCGTGGGGACGCCCGTTGCCCGAGCGACGCTCGAGGAGGCCATCGACGACTCGTGGCGCACGTTCGACGCGGCGTGGCAGGCCAACCACCAGTACCGCGCCCCGGATGCAGCCGCGCTCGTGCTCAGCAAGCTCCCGCTCCGGCTCGACCCCGCGGTGCGCGACGAGCTCGTCGACGTCTTCGTGTCCGTCGGCTCCACGGCCGAGCTGCCGGCCACCCCCAACGTCGGGGTTGCGCTGGCCGCGCTGAAGGACGCCGGCATCCGCATCGGGATCATCTGTGACGTCGGGATGACGCCGTCGACGATCCTGCGCGAGCACCTGGAGAAGCACGGTCTGCTCGAGTGGTTCGACCACTGGTCGTTCTCCGACGAGGTCGGCGTGTACAAGCCGGACCGGCGCATCTTCGACCACGCGCTGGCGGGGTTGGGCGGCGTCGATCCCGCCGAGGCCGCGCACATCGGCGACCTGCGGCGCACCGACATCGCGGGGGCGAAGGCTCTCGGCATCACGGCCGTGCGCTACACGGGCGTGTACGACGACCC
>JBEEGB010000490.1:0-3080 GCA_041166585.1 Acidimicrobiaceae bacterium | reverse complement strand
GCCTTCACGTCCGCGTGCTTCGTGATCGCCCAGAACCCACCGTCGGGGTGCTCGTGCCAATGCACCGGCGCCTCGCGGCGGAGCAGCTCGAACTGCTCGAGCGGGACGCCTTGTGCCCAGGTGTCCTCGAGCAGGTTGATGTCGTCGAGCGTGATGTCGCTCATGCCTCGGCGCCTCCTTGGATGAGGGATCGGAGCCCCGCGACGATGTCGTCGGGGCTGAAGGCGGTCGGGTCGACCCGGTGCTGCATGGCCATGCCGAGCAGCAGGCCGATGACGAGGCCGGCCGTGCGCTCGGGGTCGCGGGGGACCGATAGCCGCTCGGCCTTGGCCCACGCGACCAGCGGGACGGCCAGCGACGCTCGGGCTTCGGCGTAGCGCTCGGTCAACGCATGGGCGATCACGGGATCACGGGCGGCGTGCAGGAAGAGCTCGAACTCGAGCAGCAGCCAGACGTCGCCCTCAAGCTCGTGCGGAGCGATCGAGTCGGTCCACAGCGCGCGGAGCCGACCGTCGAGGTCGTCGGCCTCCTCGACGCGCACGAGGATGCGGGCGGCGGACTCCGCCTTCCACTGCTCGACGAGCGCGAGCAGCAGCCCGTCCTTCCCGCCGAAGTGGTCGTAGAGCGCGCCGGTGGTGCGGTCGGCGGCATCGGCGACGGCCTCGGCCGAGACGGCGTGGAATCCCTTGCGGGCGAAGAGGTCGGCAGCCGCGGCGATGAGGAGGGCCCTCGTCTGTGCTCTGCGGTCCTCCTGCGTGCGTGCCATGTGCCTCCTGTGGGCCCCCCGGCCCCGAGATCGGATCCCTTATTTATATTGAACGCCCGATCTAAGTCGCAACTGCAGCGGTCTTTCAACCTGACGCTCATGTCATAGAGTGCGCCGCGTGGGGGCAGGGACCGAGCACTCGGTGGACGGGAAGGTCGTGATCGTCACGGGTGCCGGTCAAGGGATCGGCCGCGGCATGGCGCTGCACCTCGGCCGCAACGGTGCCCGCGTCGTGGTGGCCGAGTGGAAGGCGCACCGGGTGGAGCGCGTCGTCGCCGAGCTCGAGTCCCTCGGCATCGATGCGCTCGGCGTGGAGTGCAACATCCTCGAACGGCCCTCGATCGACAAGATGGTCGCGTCGGCCGTCGATCGCTTCGGCACCGTCGACGCGCTGATCAACAACGCGCACACCTTCACGGCCAAGGTGGCCATGACCGACGTGGGCGACGACGACCTCGACCTCAACCACGGCACCGTCAAGGGCACGCTGTGGGCCATGCAGGCGGTGCACCCGCACATGGCGGCCGCCGGTTGGGGTCGCATCGTGAACTTCGTCTCCGCGGCCGGCATCACCGGCATGGCCGGCTACGGCGCGTACAACGCGTCCAAGGAGGCGATCCGGGCGCTGACCCGAACCGCGGCACGCGAGTGGGGACGTGCCGGCATCGTCGTCAACGCCATCGCGCCGGGCGCCGCCTCCAAGCGCGGGCAGGATGCCGCGCAGCGCGACGAGGCCGAGTTCCGAGAGTTCTTGAAGGACCACCCGATGGGTCGCCAAGGTGACCCCGAGGACGACATCGGTCCGGTCGCCCTGTTCCTCTGCAGCGACGCCTGCCGGTTCGTCACCGGGCAGACCTTCATGGTCGATGGCGGAGCCTTCCTGCACGCGTAAGGAGCCATCGAGTTGCCCATCCACTACGAGCCGCGCGGCGATCACACGCTGCTGATCACGATCGACCGGCCAGAGGCGCGCAACGCGCTCGACCTCTACCACTTCCGTGATCTGGCCAAGGCGTGGCACGACTTCCGTGACGACGACGACCTCTGGATCGCGGTCGTGACCGGTGTGCCCGGTGCGTTCATGGCCGGTGCCGACCTCAAGACCTACATACCGCAGATCACCGAGCTGTCGAAGAAGATCGGCTCGGGTGAGGTCACGGAGATCGACGGTTGCAAGCTCACCGACGGCACCGACGCGGTGTTGCGCAACCTGAAGCTGTACAAGCCGATCATCGCCGCCATCGACGGGCCATGCGTGGCCGGTGGCATGGAGATGCTCGGCGGTGTCGACATCCGCATCGCGACGCCCAACGCCCGGTTCGGCGTGATGGAGCCCAAGCGCGGGCTCTTCGCCGGTGGCGGGACGACGGTGCGCCTGCCTCAGCAGATCCCGTTCCCCGCCGCGATGGAGTTCCTGCTGACCGCGGAGGCCTTCCCCGCGGCGCGGGCGCTCGAGCTCGGCCTCCTCAACGAGATCGTCGAGGTCGACCGGCTCATGGACCGCGCCTTCGACTGGGCGTCTCGCATCCTGGCCAACGGCCCGCTCGCCGTTCGGGCGACGAAGGAGAGCGTCCTGCGGGGCATGGCCGTGACGATGAAGGAGGCCTACAAGATCGAGCAGGAGCTCTCGCAGATGGTGTTCTCCACGGAGGACGCGAAGGAGGGCCCGAAGGCCTTCGCCGAGAAGCGCGCGCCGCGCTGGCAGAACAAGTGACCGCTCCCGACCCCAAGGCGCCCTGCATCATCGGGGTTGGGCAGCAGGTGTGGAGGCCGGCCGACGGGGCGGCGCCCGAGCCGCTCGCCATGTGGGAGGACGTGTGTCGCCTCGCTGCGGCGGACGCGCAGGCGACGGGCGACGTGCTCGCGGCCGTCGAGTCGTTGCAGATCGTGTACTGCCAGTCGTGGCAGTACGACGACCCTCCGGCCCGGCTCGCGTCGGCGCTCGGCATCGATCCGGGTCACCGCATCTACTCGGGCATCGGGGGCACCACCCCGCAGGTGCTGGTGAACGACGTCGCCGAGTCGATCGTGCGCGGCGACGTCGGGCTCGGCATCGTGTGCGGCGCAGAGGCGCTCGACACCGTGCGACGACTGCGCAAGGACGGCGAGAAGCCGAGGTGGTCGCACAAGGACCCCGACCGCAAGCCGTTCCCGTTCGAGGCGCCGTTCCACCCCGCCGAGGTGGCGCACGAGGTGTTCCAGGCGTACACGACGTTTGCGCTCTGGGATGTCGCTCGCCGCGCCCATCTCGGCGTGTCCGCGGACGACTACCGCCGTCAGATCGGCGAGCTGTTCGCGCCGATGAGCGCGTTGG
>JBEEGB010000489.1:0-3388 GCA_041166585.1 Acidimicrobiaceae bacterium | reverse complement strand
TCGGTGACACCGATGCGCACCCGGTCACCCTCGCGGCGGGCCCACTCGTGGTCCTTGCTGTAGCGCAGGTCGTCCGGCACGTTCATGGCCGCTGAGGCTACCCCACACCTCAACTTCACGTTCAGGGCTGTGCTGACGACTACCGCAACAGCTGGCGGATCCGGCGGGCGTACTCCTGGGTCAGCCGCCGGGCTTCGGCGTCGGAGGGGCCCTCGGCCCACACGTGGGTGATCGGATCCTCGGGATCGGGCAGCGCCAGTGCCCACGCGTCGTCGTGCAGCACCTTCACGCCGTCGACCAGCTCGATCTCGCGGTCCTTGGTGAGCTCGACGAGCGAGCGCATGACCGTCCCCTTCTGCTCCCACGGCGTCACGACGCTCTCATGGGCCATGTGCACGCGCGGCAGGCCGTGCACCACCGACGACAGCGAGACCTTGGCGCGGGCGAGCAGCTCGAGGACCTTCACGAACGTCGCGGCCGCATCGAACGCAGGAAGGAAGCCGGGCAGGATGTAGCCGCCATCGAGGCTGGCGGCGAAGCCGACGCCTTCCTCGGCGGCGGCGTCCATGAGCGCCGACGTTGCGATCTTGGTGTACTGCACCTTCACGCCGTGGCGGGCGACCAGCTGCTCGGCATGACGGGTGACCGTCACCGGCAGCGCGACACGGTCGCCGATGAGGTGCTGGGACACGAGCTCGCACAGTGCGAGGACGGCCTCCGTGTGCGTGAGGACGTGGCCCTCATCGTCGATGAGCGTGAGGTGCTCGCCGTCAGGGTCGATGGCCGCGCCGAGGTGGGCGCCCGATGCCCGGACCAGGGCCCCGACGTTCTCCGCATGGGTGGCCGCGTCATAGCCGATGACCCCCTGCGTCGATGCGTACGGGTTCACGGCGAGGACGTCAGCGCCGAGCTTGGCCAGCACGTTCGGCATCACGAACGACGTCGAGCCGAACCCGTAGTCGACCACGACCTTCGGGTTGCTGGCCTGGATCATCGCCATGTCGACGGTTGACTCGAGCGCCGCGCTGTACTGCTCGAGGGCTCGTGGCGGGAAGCCGATCTCGCCGATCTCCGCGGGCAGCACCCGGCGGAAGTCCTCCCGGTTGAACAGGCGCTCGATCTTGCGCTGGGCCACCTCGGACAGGTCGAGCCCGTTGCTGTCGAAGAAGCGCACGACCACCGACTGCGGGTCTCGTTCCACCAGGCGGATCGTGATGCCGCCCACGGCGTTGGGCTGGCGAGCGATGTAGCGGGTGACCGGCACCGACGCCACCTCGAGGTCGAGCACGTTGATGCCCGACGCGTTGAGGCCCGCCATCATCGAGCGCTTGAGCATGCGGGCCGAGCGGCTCGAGTCACGCGACGTCACGACCGTCGAGCCCTTCTTCTGGGTCGTCCCGTAGGCGAGGGCGAGCCGGGTTGCCAGCTCGGGGCTGATGTCGACGTTGGCGAGGCCCGCGACGCCGTCCCGGCCGAAGAGCGAGCGGGCGCCGCGCGACTCCCACACGATCGAGGAGTTCACCACCGCGCCGGGCTCGACGGTCTTGAACGGGTACACCTTCACGCCCGCGCCGAGCACGGCGTTGTCGCCGACGAAGCACTCGTCGCCGAGGACGACGCCCTCCTCGCAACGCACGTTGGCTCGCAGATCACAGGCCCGGCCGATCACGACACCGCGAAGGCGCGCGCCCTGGCCGAGGTAGGTGTTGTCGTGGACGACCACCCGCTCGAGGTCGGCCCCCTCCCTGATGCGGACGTTGCTGCCGAGCACCGTGTACTCGCCGAGGCGGGCACCGGCCTCCACCCTGCAGTTCTCGCCGATCACCGCGGGTCCCTCGACCCGCGCGTCGGGGTGCACCTCGGCGCCCTCCCCCAGCCACACGCCGTGCTCCATCCGGAACCCGGGGATCTCGATCTCGACCTTGCCGTCGAGGCTGTCCTTGTGGGCCTTGACGTAGGCCTCGACCGTCCCGACGTCCTCCCAGTAGCCCTCGGCCACCGCGCCGTAGATCGGCTTGCCGTCGGCCAGGAGCTGGGGGAACACCTCGCTGGAGAAGTCGACCGGCTGGCCGGCGGGGATGGAGTCGAAGATCTCGGGCTCGAGGATGAAGATGCCCGTGTTGATCGTGTCGCTGAAGACCTGGCCCCACGTCGGCTTCTCGAGGAACCGCTCGATCGAGCCGTCCTCGCGGGTGATCACGATGCCGAACTCGAGCGGGTTCTCGACCGCGACGAGCCCGATCGTGGCGAGCGCGCCCTTCTCGTCGTGGGCGGCGACCATCTTGGAGAGGTCGATGTCGGTGAGCACGTCGCCGGAGATGACGAGGAACCGGTCGTCGAGCTCAGCCATGGCGTTGCGCACGGAGCCTGCGGTGCCGAGCGGCTCCTCCTCGGTGGCGTAGACCATGCGCACGCCGAACTCGGAGCCGTCGCCGAAGTAGGTGCGGATCGCGTTGGGCATGAACGCGAGCGTCACCACGATCTCGTCGAAGCCGTGCCGCTTCAGCAGACCGATGATGTGCTCCATCATCGGCAGGTTGACCAACGGCATCATGGGCTTGGGTTGGTTCGAGGTGAGCGGCCGGAGACGACTCCCCTCACCGCCAGCCATGATGACGGCCTTCATGGGAGGGACCCTACCCGTGAGGTCTTCGCCCTACCCTCGGCCAGCGCCTTCCGCGCGATGGGCACGTACAGCGCCGCCGCGTACCAGCTGAGCACGAGCCCGGGCACCGCGGAGACCCACGCCAGCACCCACGCGGTGTCGCGCCATCCCACCGTGCTCTCGGCCGCGAGGAAGAACGGGAACGCGAACATGTTGGCGAACGTGCCTGCCTTGCCGTACCACGTGACGTCGATGCGCCGAGCACCCAGCGCAGCGAGGCCGAGCGTCGCGCCCGTCACCAGGGCCTCTCGGACCAGGATGGCGACGGCGAACCAGACCGGCACCGACCCGTCGACCAGGATGCCCCCGGCGCCGACGAAGAACAGCAGCCGGTCGGCGACCGGGTCGAGGATCTTGCCCAGCTCCGACTCCTGGTCGAAGTGGCGAGCGATGTAGCCGTCCACGAAGTCGGTCGCCCCGAGGAAGCCGAGCAGGCTGGCCGCCGCGACCCGGTTCTCGTCCACGAACAGCAGCCAGAGGAACAGCGGTAGGCACAGCAGCCTGAACACCGTGATCGCGTTGGGGATCGTGAGGATGCGGTCACCGCCCATCGGCCCACAATCTACGATGAGCCAGGAGGGACGGATGACCACCATCTTCACGAGGATCATCAACGGCGAGCTGCCCGGCCGGTTCGTGTGGCGTGACGATCGCTGCGTTGCGTTCCTGTCGATCGCACCGCTGCGGCCGGGGCACACGCTGGTGGTGCCGATCGCCGAGATC
>JBEEGB010000488.1:0-3705 GCA_041166585.1 Acidimicrobiaceae bacterium | reverse complement strand
GCGCGCTGTGCGCCACGCCCCCGGCGGCCAGCTCCTCGTGCACGAGCACGGTGTACGGAGACCGAGCTCTCGAGATCACCGCGATGCGCTCGGGCGCAGTGCCGCGCGCGAGGTGGTCGAGGACGATCCGCACGGCGTGGCGGGTCTCCTCCGCCGGGTCAGGGGCGCGTACGACGGTGATGCCATCGGTGTCGTGGCGCGGCGCCGTGCCCTCGGCGAAACCCATGGCGGCCGCGGGACCGAGCCCGACGTCGGCCAGCTGCGCGACCAGGAGATCGGCGGGCTCGTCGGCGGCGCCGCGCTCGGTGCGACCAACGATCGCTCGCACGCGGCCAGCCGCAGCCAGCGCACCGACGAGCTCGAGCTCGGTGCGACCGAGCCGGCGAGGCACGTGCAGGACGACGAGGCCCAGCTCGTCGAGCGCCGGCGCGCCGAGACGCACCGCCGCGGCTGCGATCCGCGCGACCTCGTGGTCGTCGACGAGGTCGGCGGTGGCCTCGCGGAAGGCGTGGTGCAGGCGGACGACCGAAGCGGCCCGCTCGCTCCCGCGACCGAGTGCGGCCAGCTCGGCGTCGCGGAGCGGAGCGAGGTCGTGGAAGGTGGCGAGGAGCGAGTCGATCACCGCTGGGTCGCGGGCCAGCGCGGTGAACGGCCCGGCATCGGACGCCAACGCGGTGGCGAGGAGGGCGGAGGCGTGCAGCCGGTCGAGCGGACGGCGCCCCTCGACCGCGAGGTCGGCTGAGGCGAGGCGCTGCGCGAGCTCGGGGAAGGCGATGAACCCGACGGCGACCAGCCCCGCCCCGCCCGCGATGCCCTCGGTCGCGAGGCGCCGGCGCAACGTGATGCCGGCGAGCGCCGACGGCACGACCACCGTGACCGGACGGAGGGGATCGCCGTCCTTCGCCTGCGAGAGGACCGCCGCAAGGGCGCGGGTGGTCCCCTCGCCGTACGGCGCGAGAAGCACACGAGCTCCGCCAGCAGTCACCAGTCCGACCCTATGCCCACCTTGTGACAGCACTTGCGAGTCTCGCTCGGTTGCCGCGTTTCGGGTCTCGCTCGGTTGCGTCCGGGCTCGCTGCGCTCGCGTCGCGCGGCGCCCTCGGCTCGACGTGCGGCTCGTCGCGTGCGCTTCCCTCGCCGCGTCCCCGCCGGCCGGACCCGCCACTCGACTGCCGACTCCCAACTCCCGACTCCCGACTCCGACTCTGCGGACTCTGAACCGTGATCTTCACGGCTGATCGTCCAACGAACCCGACCCCGCGCCCACTGTGGACGCTCGCATCCCGCCCAGCACGGTTGAGAGTCCACAGTGGGCGCGACGGTGCACCGCCGCCGTCGCGTGCACGCGTAGTTTGTTCCGAATGCCTCGCCGCAACCTGCTCGTTGCCGCCGGCGCGGGTGTTGCGGTCCTCCTGGTCATCGTCGTGATCGCGCTCGGCCGCGGTGGCGAGGGCGGCAGCACCGCATCGTTCTGCAGCTCGTTGCGATCAGGTGACGACCCCCTCACCGTCTTCGACCGGTATGACCCCTCGAACCCGACGGCCGCGGGCGACACGCTGAAGCAGGGAGCGGACCGGTTGCGCCAGCTCCAACGTGCCGCGCCAAGCGAGCTCAAAGGTCCGATGACCACGCTCGTCCGCGTCGCGGATGAGCTCGTGAAGGTCGTCCAGGCAGCACCGCCCACGGGCGCGGGCACCACGGGCACGACCGCGACAACCCATGATTTCCGGGATGATTTCGCCGCGGTGGAGCAGGCCAGCACCACCGTGGTGGCGTTCGCCCAGGCCTCGTGCGGGGTCAGCCTCGGGGGCTCGACCGTCCCCCCGGCGACGATCCCTCCGGGTACCCCCGCGAACTGACGGCAGGTCTCCGCCGGCTCGCCGGCGAACCATCCGCGCGTCGGTTGTGGCGATTTGCCACACTGCGTGCCCTTGTCATCACTCCGTAACAACGGTAAACCCACGGAAACATTTTTCGGGATGGTCGCCATCCCCCAGACCCTCCTGGAGGCCACGTGACCACTTCCCTTCCCCGGGCCCGCCGGGCACTCACCGCAGCCCTCCTCACCGGCGCCTTCGCCGTCGCCGTCGGCGCCTGCGCCTCCGATCAGGCCCCACCGCCGGCCGCGCCCGCCGCCGGGGTGACCGAGACGAAGCAGCTCACCGGCATGGTCAACGGCTTCCGCAACGACAACGGGGCGTCCGGTCTGCAGCAGGCCTACGACGCCACCGCCAAGGCCCAGTCGCTGGCCCAGGCGATGGCCGACCAGCACCGCATCTTCCACTCCGCCAGCCTCTCAGCCGGCATCGACCCGGGGTGGAGTGCCATCGCGGAGAACGTCGCAGCCGCGCCGTCGCTGGCCGAGGCGCAGCAGTCGTTGCAGGACTCCCCCGGTCACCGGGCCAACCTGCTCGGCCCGTACAACCAGGTCGGCGTGGGCGTCGCCTACGCCGACGACGGCTTCACCTACGTGGCCGAGGAGTTCGTCGCCCGCTAGCGAGCGCCGCTAGCTCGCCCCGTCGAACATCTCGCCGCGGCGGTTGATGACGCGGTCGATGATGCCGTACTCCTTGGCCTGCTCGGGCATGAACCAGCGGTCGCGATCCGAGTCGAGCTCGATCTGCTCGACGGTCTGACCGGTGTGCTCGGCGATGCGCTCAGCCATCAGCCGCTTGATGAAGATCATCTGCTCGGCCTGGATGGCGATGTCCGCGGCCTGGCCGCTGAGCCCACCGGACGGCTGGTGCATCATGATCCGCGCGTGCGGCAGCGAGTAGCGCTTCCCGCTCGCACCGGCGCACAGCAGGAACTGGCCCATCGACGCGGCGAGCCCCATGCAGATCGTCCCCACGTCGGGCTGCACGAAGCGCATCGTGTCGTAGATGGCCATGCCCGCCGTGACCGATCCACCCGGGCTGTTGATGTAGAGCCAGATGTCCTTCTCCGGATCCTCGCCCTCGAGATAGAGCAGCTGGGCGGTGATCAGGTTGGCGATGTTGTCGTTGACGTCGGTGCCGAGGAACACGATGCGGTTGCGCAGGAGGCGGTTGAAGACCTCGTTCTGAGGGTCGCCGAAGCCGCCTGGGGTCTGGGCGAGCTCGCGGAGCGAGGTGGGGTCGAGAGCCGGTGAAGTCACGGGCGTGAGGGTAGCGGCAGCGTTCCAGCCCTTGACACACAACCCTGGGGCGGCGCCGGATCGCTAGCGTGGCGACCTCTGCGGGCGTGGCGTAACTGGCAGCCGCGCTGGGTTTAGGTCCCAGTGTCGAAAGACGTGGGAGTTCGAGTCTCCCCGCCCGCACCAGCTCGCTAGTGCGCCGTGCGCTTCACCAGCCACTTGTACTTCTTGGCGCCTTCGAAGGCTGCCTCGCCGGCCAGCTGCCCGATGCCCGTCGACACCGTGGGGTACACGTGGATGAGGCCGGCGATCTGGCTGAGCTTGAGCTCTTCGCGGATGGCGAGCGAGAGCTCCTGGATCATCTCCCCCGCCGCTGGGGCGAGGATGTGGGCGCCGACGATCTTGCGCTTCGGCCCGGTGATGATCACGATCGCTCCTTCTGTCGCACCATCCGCCCGCGCCCGATCGTTGTGGTGGAGGTCTTGGCGCCACACCATCGCGTCGTCGCCGAACTCCTCCTCCGCCTCCTTCGCCGTCATCCCCGCGTGTGCCAGCTCCGGATCGGTGAACGTGCACCACGGCACCAGCTC
>JBEEGB010000487.1:0-8838 GCA_041166585.1 Acidimicrobiaceae bacterium | reverse complement strand
TGGCGCCGTCCCACGGCGGCACCCAGGGCTCCGGCTGTTCCACATGTTGAGACTCGTGCACCGACATGTGGGAACCGTAGCGCAGCGCGGACCTGATCGTCGCCTCACGAGGCGCTAACAATGCGGTGTGATGCTGACCCTCATGAAAAAGCTCATCGCATCCATCAGCATCGCCGCGGCGCTCGGCGGCGGTGCCTTCGCCCTCAACACGGCTCTCCCGGCCGGGGCCCAGAGCAACCCGACCACCGAGTCCCCGTCCAGCCCGGCGGCAACGAAGCCCGGCGGCGCCGCCCACGCCGGTCGCCACCCCCGCCGCGCCCGGGTGATCCGCGGTGCCGTCAAGGTCTCGGCCGACACGATCGGAATCCCCCAGGCCGATCTGGTCTCGGCCCTCAAGGACGGCCAGTCCATCGCCCAGGTCGCGGAGGCCCACGGCGTGACCACCCAGACGGTGATCGATGCCCTGGTCAACGCAGGCTCGGCGAAGGCTGACGAGGCCGTCGCCAACGGCAAGATCACCCAGGCCCAGGCGGACAAGATCAAGGCTCGCCTCCCCCAGGCGGCCGAGCGCATCGTGAACCACACCAAGTAGGGCGGCTGCCGCCGGCCTGCGCCATCATCGGGTCGCGATGACCGACCCGAACCCGATCCTCAGCATCCTGACGGAGGCCGCCCACGGGCGGCCTCCGCCCGCGGACGGGCAGCTCGTGGTGTTGCCATCAGCGCCGGGCCCGACCCAGGCGGTGCTCTCGTTCACCGCGCACCACATCGTCGCCGCGGACATCGAGGCTGAGGTCGTGCGCTCCCGCATCGACCCCGATGACCTCAGCGCTCCGATGTCGGCGGGCTTCCTGCTCTTCCTGTCCGGGTGGCTGGGGATGGAGCCCGGCGTGCTCGACGTGTTGCTCGCCGCGCCCGAGCCCACGGAGCCCACGATCGAGCTGTGGCCGCGCGACGACCTGGCCGACCATCCCAGGATCCGTCGAGCGGCGCGCTACCGGCCGGCGCTCACCGTCCATGCCGACACCGCCCACGGCCCACACAAGGGCCTCGTCGTCGTAGGTCAGGGGTTTGCCGGTCGTTGGGAGATGGCGTACGAGGTCGAGCCCGCGCATCGCGGCGATGGCCTCGGCCGGCGTCTCGCGGGCGCCGCCACCGCGCTGGTGCCGCCAGGTGAACCAGTCTTCGCCCAGGTGTCGCCAGGCAACGTCGCGTCCCTGCGCTGCTGCCTGGCTGCCGGCTTCACGCCGATCGGCTCAGAGGTCCTGTTCAGCGCTCACCCCGGTGCCTCTCGCCCGTAGAAGAGCCGCTCGAACACCGCCCTGGCGCGCCGCGTGACCCTTCGGTGCTCGACGCGCAGCTCGCGCCCGGTCGCGCCCAATGACACGGCCAGGTGCTCGAGCTCCTCGATCCGGGTCGGCAGCGCGTCGCCGGGCGCGCTGTTCACGAGGAACCAGCGATTGCGGGTCCGTTCCAAGAAGCGGTACGCGTCGCAGAGGACGTCGTGGTCCGACCGCGACAGTGCGCCCACCTCGAGCAGCTGGTCGAGCGCCGTCGCCGTCGACGGGGTGCGCACGCCGTGCTCGAGCTGCAGCAGCTGCGTGCAGAATTCGATGTCGCTGAGCGACCCGCGTCCGAGCTTGAGGTGGAACTGCGGGTCTTCGTCGGGGGGCAGGCGCTCGTGTTCGATGCGGGCCTTGATCCGCCTGATCTCGCGCCGATCCTCGTTCGACACGTCGCGCCAGACGAACGGTTCGAGCACGTCGATGAACCGCGCCGCCAGCGCGAGGTCGCCGGCGACCGGCCGAGCGCGGACCATCGCGAGGCGCTCCCATGGCTGGGCCCACCGCTCGAAGTACGTGGCGTAGCCCTCGAGGCTGCGCGCCAGCGGTCCGTCCTTGCCCTCCGGGCGCAGGTCCGCGTCGACGTCGTAGATGTGCGGCAGCGTCCCACCCACGAAGCGCAGGAGCTGCGTGGCGGTCCGCTCAGCGGCCTCGTAGTCGTGAGCGGTGTGGCCGTCGTACACGAACAGCAGGTCGAGATCGCTCGCGTACGAGAGCTCGCCGCCCCCGAGCCGCCCGACGGCCACCACCGCGAAGGGCAGCGTTGGCTCCAGCGCCGTGAGGACGGCTTCGAGCGCAGCCTCGGCCAGGTTGGTGAGCGCGTCACCGACATCGGCGACGTCGACCATGTCGAGGATGTCGTGCGCCGCGATCCGCAAGCCCTCGCGATCGGTGAAGCGCTTGAGCGCGGCGCGCCGGTCGTCTGACTCGGGTCGCCACGCCACGGCCGCGCGAGTGCCCTCGACGAGCTCTTCCCGCGACCGCAGGCGCAGGTCGCCTGGCGCCGCCAGCGAACCGATGACGTCGGGGTTGCGGCGGAGCTGCTCGCCGACCAGACGGCTCGTCCCGAGCAGCAATGACAGCCGGCGGGCGACCTCGGGCGACTCCCGGAACGCGGCGGCCAGCTCCATCGACCGTTGTGGACCGGACGCGAGGTTGCGCAGCCCGAGCAGGCCCAGATCGGGATCGGGAGCGTGGGAGAGCCAGTCGAGCAGCAGCGGGAGCAGCTGCTGCATGAGGCGCGACGACCGCGTGAGCCCGCGGGTGAGCTCGACGACCGCTTGGCGGGTGCGATCGGCGTCGCTGAAGCCGAACGCGGCGAGCCGCGCCGCGGCCGCCTCCGGCGTGAGGATGCGGTCGCCGTCGCGAGCGAAGTCCTCGAGCAGCGGTCGGAACCAGAGCCGCTCGTGGATGGCGCGCACGGTTCGCTGGTGCGCTCGCAGGGTGTCCTCGAACACCTCGAGCGCACTCGCCTTGGCGGTGGGCCGCATGCCGAGCGACCTGGCAATGCGCTCTCGCTCGGCGCGCGCAGCGGGGATCGCGTGGACCTGTTGCTCGTCGCGCAGCTGCAGCCGGTGCTCCACCTGGCGCAGGAAGCGGTAGGCGGTTGCGAGCTGGTCGGCGTCGTGGCGGGCGACGTAGCCGGCATCGGCGAGCTCCGCGACCGCGTCGAGCGTCGTCGGTGACCGCAGCTCTGCGTCCGCTCCGCCGTGCACGAGCTGGAGCAGCTGGACCGCGAACTCGACGTCGCGGATGCCGCCGCGGCCGAGCTTGATCTCGCGGTCGGTGAGGCCGCGGCGCGCCACCTCGGCCTCCGAGCGCGCCTTCATCGCCCGCACGGCGCGGATCGACTCGGCGGTGAACGGTCGGGACCAGAGGTGCGCGGCAGCCGATGCCTCGAACCGAGTGCCGATCTCGGCGTCGCCGGCGACGAACCGAGCCTTGAGGAGCGCCTGGAACTCCCAGGGCTCGGCCCACCGGTCCCAGTACGCCTCGTGAGACTCGAGCGAGCGCACGAGCGCGCCGCTTCGGCCTTCGGGCCGGAGGTTGAGGTCGACGCGGAAGCACCGTCGCGCGATGTCGACGACGGTGCGGGCCGAGCGGTCGAGGGCTGCGGGGTCGCCCTCCCCGACGAAGATGAGGTCGACGTCGGATGCGTAGTTCAGCTCGCGGCCGCCGAGCTTGCCCATGCCGATGATGGCGAGCTGCTCGGTGCCGGCGAGGTCCATCGCCGCTCCGAGCGTGTCGGTCGCCATCGCCGCGAGCGCCGCGGCCACCGTCTCGAGGGCGTCGCGGCCGAGGAGGTCACGTGCCGCGATGCGCAACAGCTCACGTTGCTTCCAGCCGACCAGCTCATCGACCGTTGACGCGTTGACGGCGGGCCGAACCTCGAGGTCCGCCAGCACCGCGCGCGCCTCCGGATCCGTGTCGAGGAGGCGGCCAAGCGAGAGGCTTGCCTCCCGCACGACCGCTTCCGCGTCCGCGGCCACCGCCATCCGAGGCACGGGCGACAGTCTTGCCGGTTCGGGGTGCCGGGTACCCTGGACAGATGCCGAGGGTGCGCGTCGGCCTGTGCCAGCTCAACACCGTGGTGGGCGATCTCGACGGCAACGTCGAGCGGATCCTCGCTGCCTACGACGTCGCCGAGGCGGCGGGCTGCGACGTCGCGGTGTTCCCCGAGCTGGCGATCACGGGCTACCCACCCGAGGACCTGTTGCTCAAGCCGGGCTTCATCCGCGCCAACCGCGAGGCCCTCGACAAGGTCGCCGCCCGCACCGGTCGCTGCGCCGCGGTGGTGGGGTTCGTCGAAACCGACCGCGACCTCTTCAACGCGGCCGCGGTGTGCGCCAACGGGGCGGTGCGCGGTGTGTACCGCAAGCGTCACCTCCCCAACTACGCGGTGTTCGACGAGCAGCGCTACTTCGCTCCTGGCAGCGAGCCGCTCTCGCTCTACGAGATCGCCGGCGCAAAGGTTGGCGTGTCCATCTGCGAGGACGTGTGGAACCCGTCGGGGCCGATCGCAGAGCAAGCGGCCGGCGGCGCCGAGCTGATCCTCAACATCAACGCGTCGCCCTACTACGCGGGACGCCTCGACGAGCGCGAGCGCATGCTCGCCACGCGGGCCGAGGACGCGTCGTGCTCCTTGGTGTACGTGAACCAGGTGGGCGGGCAGGACGAGCTCGTCTTCGACGGCGCGTCGCTCGTGTTCGATCCGGATGGCGAGCTGGTGGCCAGGGCCGGGCAGTTCACCGAGGAGACCTTGGTCGTCGACGTGGACGTGATGCCGGTGTTCCGCAAGCGCCTGCTCGACCCGCGCGGCAGGGCGATGGCTGCGGCCCTTCCCATCGTCGAGGTGACGGGGCCGGCGGTCGGGCCCGAGGAGGTGCTGCGTCCTGCACCCGTGGAACCGATGACGTTGCAACGGGAGGTCTACGAGGCGTTGGTCCTCGGCACCCGCGACTACATCCGCAAGAACGGCTTCACCGACGTGGTGCTCGGGCTGTCGGGTGGCATCGACTCGTCGCTCGTGACGGTGATCGCAGCCGACGCCATCGGACCGGAGCGGGTGCATGCCGTGGCTCTGCCATCGCGCTACTCGACGGACGGGTCGATCACCGACGCCGAGCGGCTGTGCGAGAACCTGGGCATCGAGCTGCGCACGATCCCCATCGAGCCCGCGTTCGCGGCGTCACTCGAGATGCTGGCGCCGTCGTTCGAGGGGCACGAGCCCGACATCACGGAGGAGAACCTGCAGGGTCGCATCCGCGCCGCGGTGCTCATGGCGCTGGCCAACAAGTTCCGCAGCTGGCTCGTGCTCATCTGCGGCAACAAGAGCGAGCTGGCCGTGGGCTACACGACGATCTACGGCGTCGACATGGCCGGCGGCTTCGCGGTGATCAAGGACGTGTTCAAGACCGACGTGTACGAGCTGGCTCGCGCCCGCAACGCGGTCGCGGGCCGCGACCTCATCCCCGAGTCGGTGCTCACCAAGCCACCGTCAGCCGAGCTGCGGCCCGGTCAGCGCGACGACCAGAACCTTCCGCCGTACGACGTGCTCGACCCCATCCTCGAGGCATACGTCGAGAAGGACCTCACGAGAGGCGAGCTGATCACTGCGGGGTTCGACCCCGAGATCGTCAACCGAATCACCCGGCTCGTCGATGTCGCGGAGTGGAAGCGGCGCCAGGCGCCGATCGGGGTGCGGGTCTCGCCGAAGGCCTTCGGCAAGGACCGCCGCCTCCCCATCACCAACGGCTACTCAGGCTGACCCAGCCGTTTGTGCGGTGCTGACTTCGGAAATTCCGAAGTCAGCACCGGCAGAACGGCGGGTTGGTCAGGTGGGGGCGGCGAGGAGGCGTTTGCGGGCGACGGTGTAGGCGGCGCCGGCCAGGACGCTGATCGGCACGAGAACGAGCAGCTTGCCCCACGGCTTCGTCTTCTTCGTCGCCGCCGGCACGCCGAACCGCGCCGGCGCCGGGGCGGCCGCCTGCGGCGCGGGCGCGCTGGTCGGTGTGGGCGCGGTCGTCGCCACCGTCGCGACCGGACCGCTCGGCCCGACGGACGGGGTTCGTTGGGATGGCGTGGCGACGACGGGAACGGTCACCGTCGGGGCCCGAGGAGGTGAGGTCGTCACCGGCACGACGTCGGGCGTCCCCTGCGCGTCGACCCGCGGCGTGGCGAAGGTGACGAAGTACGTCGGGGGAACAGGCAGCGTCGCATCGGGCGCGGGCACGACCATCAGCGACAGCTCGCTGCGCGGGCCGGCGAGGGCGCTCGTCACGTCCGCGGTCCACGTCAGCTTCGTCGCGTCCCGGGTCAGAGGCACGGGGTGGGTGCAGTCTGGCTTCGGCGCGTCGGCGTACTGGCCGGCGTTGATCTTGAGCCATGGGCTGCTGGTGGGGCACACCTGCAGCTTGGGTGTGCCGACCCCGACCGACGACGTGGCCGAAGCCTCGGACAACACGATCGTCGCCTTGGTGACCGCGCCGTTGATGAGGATGCGGAACGCGGCGACGCTCTCGGTGCCGTCCACGCCGCTGGCGATCTCGAAGCTGGTGTCCGTCGGCGTCGGCATCGCCCCTGGTCGCTTCGACCACCATCCGACGAAGCCGATGTGGGCCACGTCAGGCGCGCTCTGCGCCTGGTAGGCCCAGCCGAGACCGAGCACCACCACCAAGGCGAGCGCGCCGAGCTTGCGCCTGCGGCTCATCGCCCGGCCGCCGCGAGAGGCTTGCGTCGACGGGTCGGCTTCGCCCCGGTGCCCGAGCGGTTGATCGCGGCGTCGGACGTGCCGAGGTAACCCTCGATCACGCGGGGGTCGCTCACCACGGCCTGAGGTTCGCCTCTCGCCACCACCGCTCCGAGCTCGAGGGCAACGAGCTCGTCCGAGATCGTCGTGATCAGCGGCATGTCGTGCTCGATGATGATCAACGCCGCTCCTGTCTTCTCGCGGATGTCGAGCAACACGGGCGCCAGCGCCTCGGTCTCGCGCTGGGCGATGCCGGAGGACGGCTCGTCGAGCAGCAGCACCGACGGCTTGTGCGCCAAGATGCACGCGAGGTCGACGATGCGTCGGGTGCCGGTCGAGAGCTCGCCGACGAACTTGTCCGCATAGGCCTCGAGCCGCATCAGCTCGATGAGCCGGTCGACCTCGGCGTCGACTTCGCGCTCGGACACCTTCACCGCCGGCGAGAGCAGGAACGCGGCGAGCGGGTCGGGCACCGCCACATGGCGCTCGTAAGCCGTGGCGATCGTGTCGCGGACCGTCATCGACGGGAAGAGGCGTGCGTCCTGGAACGAGCGGCCGAGGCCGAGCCGGGCTCGCTGCTCGGGCGGCAGGGGCGTCACGTCCGTGCCTTGCAACCAGATCGTGCCGCTGTTCGGCGTCACGAACCCGGAGATGATGTCGAGGACGGTGGTCTTGCCGGCGCCGTTCGGTCCGATCATGCCCACGATCTGCCCTTGGTGGACCTCGATGCTGACGTCGTCCACCGCGCGGATGCCGCCGAACGACGCCTCGATCCCCCGGAGCTCCAGCGCGAGCTCGTGCGTGTGGCCGCACTCGATGCAGGCCGTGCCGAAGTGGCGATGGCCGTTCGCGCTCGCGCCGACGAGCTTCTCGGTGCGCTTGGTGGCGGCGCCTTCGAGGAACACGGCGCGCAGCAGCTCAGGGCGTTCGAGCAGCTCGGCCGTCGGTCCGTTGAACCGGACCTCGCCCTTCTCGAGGAACACCGCTCGGTCAGCGAGGGTGATCGCGACGTTGACCGACTGCTCGACGAGCACGACGGTCGTGCCGCTGTCATGGATCGCCCGCACGATGCCGAGCAGCTGCTCGACGATGATCGGTGCCAGGCCGAGGCTCAGCTCGTCGATGAGCAGCAGCCGGGGCTTGGCCAGGAAGGCCTGCCCGAGCGTGAGCATCTGCTGCTCGCCGCCGGAGAGGTTTCCGGCCCGCTGGTCCCAGCGCTCGCGCAGGATCGGGAAGAACTCGAGCACCTGGTCGGTCGCGGTCCGCACGTACTCCGGGTCGTCCGCGTAGATCCACCCCGCGAGCTGAAGGTTCTCGGCGACGGTGAGCGTGGGGAACACGCCCTTGCCGCCCGGCATCAGCGCGATGCCCTTGGTCACGGTGTCGGTGGTCTTCGCCCCGGTGATGTCCTCGCCGTCGAACATGACCGTGCCGGCTGCCGGCTTCACGAGGCCGCACACCGCGGACAGCAGCGTCGACTTGCCGGCACCGTTGGTGCCGAGCAGGGCGACGATCTCGCCGCGCGAGACGTGGAAGTCGACGCCGAACAGCACCTTGGCCTTGTCGTAGGCCACTTCGAGGCCCCGGACCACGAGCAGCGCGTCGTCGGGCGGCGGCCCTGCCTCGAGCTGCGCTGTCCAACCGGGCGCGAGCGCGGCGGGAGGCGCGTCGGCCTCGACCTCGTCGAGCAACGGCACCTCGTCGTCGTCCACGCGCACATCGGCAAGAAGGCTGGGGACGACGATCCCGCGTGCCCTGGCGATGCGGCGCAGCACCGCGTCACGGGCGGCGTAGAAGGCGCCGCCGAGCCCGTCCGGCCGCACCAGCATGATCAGCAGCAGACCGAGCCCGCTCGCGAACAGCCGCGCCTGCTGCGTCTTCGTGAACGCCGAATAGTTCACGAAGTACAGGTAGCCGGCGGCGATCAGCGCGCCGCCGATCGAACCGAGCCCTCCGAGCACCCCGATCGAAAAGACGAGGATGTTCTGCGACGGGTCGCGCACGGTGCTCGACAGCTGGTGCTGGTGGAACAGGTAGAGGCCCCCTGCGATCCCCGCGATGAAGCCGGAGAACGCGAACGCGGTGAGCTGCGCGCGCGCCGGGCTGATGCCGAACGACTGCGCGGCCCGGGTGTTGTCTCTCGTCGCGATCAGAGTCCGACCGGTGCGAGAGCGGCGCATCCTCGACACCGAGGCGATCACCAGCACGAGCGTGAGCAGGATCACGTAGTAGTAGGTGTAGTCAGAC